>NZ_JANIKI010000010.1:0-95054 GCF_024580435.1 Corynebacterium sp. 5QC2CO
CGACGCCGACACCACCACCAAGGAGGTCGCATGAACCAGTCACAGCACCAAGCACGTGCCGGTCCCTGACGCCATCACACTGCTTGTTTCAACGAAAGGCAGAAACACCACTCCGTCGGACTTGACCCCATGGCCTGCAATTTCACCAGAATTACTTAGCATTGCCCCCAAGTGCCACGACCACCATCGATGGCGCACGGGTCACTACTCTGGCGCGAACCGTGGTTGATATCGCTGCTGCTCAGCCGCGCGTCGACGATGCCACGCGCCGCAAACCCAAGGTCTTTCGACGCTTCGCCGAAGCCATCGCGCTTGCCGACGGCGCCCTGCGCGGCTCGGTCGGAACACTTGGCTCGACGGGAATGCAGCCTCAGCAAGCCCTGCTGTGGCCGGAGGCACCGCCGCGCTTTGAGCCATCTAGTTGGGGCATTGAACAGGAGTTTCCGCAGCTCGCAGCACCGCGGAACGTGGCCATTTCCAGTACGGATTTCTTACCCCATGTGCATGATCAACGCGGGCGGGTGCGTGGAGCCCGCATGGTGGAGGTGCTGATCGTGGCATCGGCGTGGTCGGAAAGTGCATTTGAGTCGGTGACAAAGGCGCTGCTCATGGAGTTAAAGCTGTCGTTTGTGCAGCAACCGCGGATAGTAGATGAGTCCGGGGTGTTCGTTGCGCGTGTGGATTTCCTGCTACCGGCTCACGGAATCATCATCGAGTGCGACGGGCGGATGAAGTACGATCCCGCGCAGTCAACTGCGCAATCGAGAACTCAGTCGAAAATGCAATCAGAAGCGCGCGCTGGCGCCGGCCAACAGCACGCGAGCACAGCCAATATCTGGCATGACCGGCGTCGTGATTACCAACTCACCAACCTCGGCTACGCCATCATCCACCTGACGTGGGATGCGATCTTTGACGGCTCGGCGGCGGGCATGATTCGTAAGGCATTGGCAGCCTCAACGACACCGCGCGGACGCTGGTTTGATGCCATTACTGCACTTCCAAAAGGCGCATACAAATTCTCCTTTTCTGGCTAAAACGCTTCCAGTCACATGGCAGACTCAAAACATGAGCCCGCAGACCCAGCCAACTCAACAACGCCCAAGCCACCAACTCCCAGAACTCATCGGCCGAGTGCGCCGTGTCCGCACCGGGCCGGTAGTGACGCAAAAGTGGAGCGGCCGTGAAATCAGCACCGGTGCCGCCAAATCACCACGCACGGGCCGCGTAATAGCCACAGAAAACGGCCTTGACGGCGACGCCCAGGGCAACTTGAAGGTTCATGGTGGACCAAACAAGGCGATGTGTTGCTACCCATTCGAGTTCATGGCGCAGTGGGCAGCCGATGGATTCAACCTGCCTGAGGGCGCATTTTTCGAAAATCTCACGCTGGAAGGCCTTCCTGACCAGGTGGTTTATCTGGGTGACATCTTCGAACTGAACGATTTGACAGTCCAGGTCACGCAACCGCGGCGCCCGTGTGCCACGGTCTCGGCACGCTGGAGTGACCGTCGACTGCCCAGGCTCATGCAGTCGACGTCCCGTTCCGGCTATTACCTGCGAGTTCTTCGCCCCGGCACCATCGCCGAAGGCGACACCATGCGACTGGTCACGCGCCTTCCAGGTGCCGTCTCTGTCGCGGAGACCAATCGCGTCATGAACGTCGACCGCCAGGACGTCGACGGTATCCACCGGCTCCTCGCCGCCCCTGAGCTTCCGGAGCGGTGGCGGGCAACGCTCTATCGCCGCTTAAACGGCGAGTTTGAAGACGACACCGCTCGCCTCGGCAAGCCTTGAGCATAAAAGCGCATATTCTCAATCCGGCCTACCCGTTAAACTGCGCACATGGCTAGAAACGTCGCTGATCTGCCCACCGCACTGCCTGAACTCGCTATCGACCAGCAGGGGTTTGATGCCCCATCGCCGCAGCTGGTCATGCTTAACGACGAGCTCGCAACCCAACTCGGCCTCTCCCCGCAGTGGCTTCGCTCGGAGGCTGGCCTGAAGTTCCTCACTGGCCACGGCGCCGATCACGGAGTCGGCCAGGAAACCGATACCCCACTCGGCGCATACACAACCCCGATGGCCACGGCCTACGCCGGCCACCAGTTCGGTAACTTCGCAGGCCTACTCGGCGATGGTCGCGCGCTCTTGCTTGCCACAGTTGAGGCTGAACCGGGGCTGACTGGGCTGCACTGTCCGCCTAACCAGCCCGACTGCCCCAAAGAGACAACCCACAGCGACAGCACCCAGGCCTACGAGATCCAAGCGAAAGGCACCGGCCCCACGCCCTTTTCCCGTGGCGGTGACGGCAAAGCCACGCTGACCTCCGCGCTGCGGGAGTACCTCATCAGCGAAGCCATGTATGCGCTCGGCATCCCTACCACCCGCGCGCTGGCGGTCGTCAAAACCGGCGAAGAGATTTACCGCGGCTCGCAAACCCCATTCGACAACACCGACCCCACCACCGAACTTCAACCGGGTGGCATCGTCGTGCGCGTAGCATCCAGCCACCTGCGAGTTGGCACGTTCGAGCTGGTCGCTCGCTCCGGAGCGGACACCGGAATCATGGATCGGCTCATCGAGTTCGCCGCGCAGCGGCACGGCTACGAGGGTTCGGCGGAGTCGGTTCTCCGGGACGTCGTCAAGCGGCAAGCTAATCTCGTTGCGGCGTGGCTGGCCTGCGGATTTGTCCACGGCGTGATGAACACCGACAATGCCAGCATCGCAGGCGAAACCATCGACTTCGGGCCGTGTGCGTTTCTGGATGCGCACGATCCGCGGGCGGTGTTTAGCAGCATTGATTGCGGCGGTCGATACGCGTACGGCGCGCAGCCGACGATTGCCGGGTGGAACATGTCGAAGCTTGCGGAGACTTTGCTACCGCATTTCGCAGGCGCCCCGGAGGATGCCCTCGCACGAGCCCGCGACATCCTGGGCGAATTCGCCGACGAGTTCACCGATGCGCTCAGCCGCAGGTGGCTGCCCAAGTTGGGGATTCTCCCCTCGCTTTACGACGACCCGCTGGCCATCCCCCTGGTGCAGCAGTGGCAGGCGTTGCTGGCGAATTTTGGGCTCGACCACACGAATGCTCATCGGGCGCTGATTGAGGTTCTGGCCAATGGTGATGGGGATACAGTTGCTGCGTTGGCTGCGCTGACCAGGCTGACCGCTGATCCTGCGTTCCCCGCCGCCGCGGCTGAGTGGGGGCAGTTGTGGAAGCGGACGCGGGAGGAGCTGGGAATCGACCAGACGACGGCCCTGGCACTTATGGAGGAAACGAATCCGCTGTATATTCCGAGAAATTACCTGGTCACGGAAGCGTTAGCGGCGGCAGGGGCAGGGGATCTGACCGACTACCGGCACCTGCTGGAGGCGGTAACCAACCCCTTTGAGTCGCAAGACGTCCCAGCGGGGTTCACTGAGCCGGCACCGCGGGAGTTGGGTGCTTTCCGCTCGTACTGCGGGACTTAATGCGCTGCCTCTCCGCCTCCTCCAAAGTCCACTTCCTCCTCCAAAGCCCACTTCCTCTTCCAAAGCCCACTTCACGACACAGGTGTCACCTCGTGCCAGCTGTGGAGGTGGCATGAGGTGACATGGCTGTCGTGAAGTCGCGGATGGGGCCCCGGACGGCCCCGCGGCCGCTCCCGCGGGTGGCCCCAACGCGGGTGGGGCCCCGACTGAATGCCAGCGGCGCGGAGAACCAGAGGACAACCCCTGCGGGGGTGCCAGGATGTTACAACGTTGCACCACTGCACAGGATTAACTCCCCAATCGAGGGTAAAAGACACCATCAAATAAGGGATGGTTCGCCTGATTAATACTCATATGTTTTTTGGACTTGTATGGTTAGAGACTGTATTGAACGGTCGTATCCAAACCTTAGAATCCACCACAACCAAGTTGTCACCACCACCAATGCTTATGCAGGTGGGAGGTGGGTATCTAAGTCGTTTGGAGTGAGCCGATCACCAAATTCATATCGCCTATCTGGCAGAATCTAGAAAGGCTCGCGATGCATAGACCCGTTGCCTCCGGCCCCTTCCACACCCGGCAGAAACTCCGGCGGAAGCTCCGACAGCGAGAGAAGTCCCGTGCCACAAAACTGCACGCAACAACGCTCAGCGGAAAAGGAAAGTTCACGCTGCATGTCCGCCAGATCCTGGCGGCTCTGCTGGTAATCGCCTTGCCAGGAGCCGCGCTTGCTGCCTGCAGCACTGACCAGCAACAGGTCGGCGCGGGGTTCATTGTGGTCCAGAACTCCGAACCACAGTCGCCGCTGTATACCACTGACACCAATGAAACCGGTGGTGGCGATATCCTCCGCATGCTCTACTCAGGTCTGGTGCGCTACGACACCGACGGCTCGATGATCCTGGACCATGCGGCAGAAATTAAGCCTAACGAGGACTCGACTCATTTCGACATCACGCTGAAACCGGGCTGGACCTTCCACAACGGCGAACCAGTCACCGCGCAGAGCTACATCGATGCCTGGAATTACGCTGCCTACGGCCCGAATCTGCAGAAGCAGCAGTCTTTCTTCACCAACGTGCAGGGTTTTGATGCTGTCTCTGGCGAAAAAGCCGCGACCAAAACCATGTCAGGTTTGAAAAAGGTCGACGATCTGAGGTTCACCGTAGATCTGACCAACCCAGATTCCTCCTTCCCGCTCAGCCTCGGCTATGTCGCGTTTATGCCGCTGCCGAAGGCCGCGTTCGAAGACAAGAAGGCTTTCGGTGAACACCCGATCGGCAATGGACCGTACAAGATGGCCGAAGGTCGCGCTTGGCTGCACAACAACCAGCTAACTGTGGTTCGCAATGATGACTTCGCCGGTGAGCACAAGGCCCGTAACAACGGCCTGGTATACCGCTTCTACTCGGACATGGACACCGCATACGCGGACCTTCAGGCAGGCCGCCTGGACACGCTGCCGCGCACAATTCCACCAACAGCTCTGGCAAGCTTTGAAACCGACTTCCCCGATTCCAGCGCAAATGTCCCGACCTCCTCTTCGCAGTACTTCGGAATTCCGCGAAATCTGCCAGGTTTTTCGGGTGAAGAGGGCAAGCTTCGTCGTCAAGCGATTTCCATGGCGATTGACCGGAAACTGATCACTGAGAAGATTTTCTTCGACACCCGCACTCCGGCGCGCGAGTTCAGCTCGTTGACGCTTGGCGACCTTGACCCGAACGTACCTGGCCAAGAGGTGCTGGAATACAACCCGAAGAAGGCCCGCCAACTGTGGGCTGAAGCCAACAAAATTACGCCGTTTACCGGCTCGTTCGACATTGCCTACAACGCCGACGGCGGACACCAGCAGTGGGTCGAAGCGGTGACCAACATGATTGGCGAGACCCTCGGCATCGATTCCCACGGCAAGGCCTACCCGACCTTCAAGCAGCTGCGCGATGAAATCTCCAACGAGACCATCACCAGCGGCTACCGCACGGGCTGGGCAGCAGACTACCCATCTGTGGCCAACTACATGCTTCCGCAGTTCGTCACCGGTGGCTCCTCGAATGACAACCACTACTCCAATCCGGAGTTCGACAAGCTGATTCAGGAGGCGGCCTCGGCAAAGAGCGCAGAAGATGCCAAGCCGATTTATGTCAAGGCTCAGTCTGTGCTGATGGAGGACCTGCCAGCGATTCCGCTGTGGTACCCCAATGCTTCGGTGGCGTGGAACCCGAAGCTGCGCAATGCCGTAGTGATGTGGGACGGCATCTTGGACTACCCAATGATTGAGAAGGACTAGCACCATGGGTTGGTATATCGGAAAGAGACTCCTGCAGATGGTGCCGGTATTCTTCGGTGCCACACTGCTGATTTATGCAATGGTCTTCGCCATGCCAGGCGACCCCATCGCTGCACTGGCTGGCGATAAGCAGCTGCCACCGGAGCAGGTCGCAGCACTGCGCGCCCACTACCACCTGGATGAGCCTTTCCTCGTCCAGTACTGGGAGTACCTCAAGGGCCTGTTCACCCTGGATATGGGAGAGACCTTCTCCGGCCGCTCGGTCGGCGAGGAAATTGCGCTAGCCTTCCCTATTACGATTCGCCTGGCGCTGATGGCCGTTGCCATTGAGGCAATCTTCGGCATCGGCCTTGGCGTCATCGCGGGCATGCGCAAGGGCGGCTTCTTCGACTCCACCGTTCTGGTGATGTCCCTACTGGTTATCGCAACTCCGACCTTCGTGCTCGGCTTCGTGGCCCGCTACCTCTTCGGTGTGCGCTGGGAGATTGTCTCCCCCACCGTTGGTAGCGATGCGTCCTTTACTTCCCTGCTACTTCCGGCATTCGTGCTGGGGCTGGTCTCGGTTGCCTATGTGCTGCGACTGACTCGCTCCGAGGTGGCATCGGCACGCCATGCCGACTTTGTGCGCACCGCCCGTGCCAAGGGCCTGCCCACCTCTGAAGTCACCCGTCGTCACATTCTGCGGAACTCGCTGATTCCCGTCGTTACCTTCATCGGCGCAGACCTCGCTGCCCTGATGGGTGGCGCAATTGTCACCGAGGGCATCTTCAACGTGCCCGGTATCGGTGGCCTGATTTTCCACGCCGTCCAGATTGGTGAAGCCCCCACCGTGGTCAGCATCGTGACCATCCTGGTGGTTATTTACATGTTCGCCAACTTGCTCATCGACTTGCTCTACGCAGTCCTGGATCCGAGGATTCGTTATGCCTAAGCCAGATTCGACGCAGTTAGATTCGACTCAGCCAGAAAAGCAGGCCAACGCCGCGCATACCGGCACCGCACAGTCCGGCGCCGTGCAGGCCAACACTGCCCCGGCGACGAACCCCGACCACAAGCAGTTGCCGGATACCCCGCCGCTGGGGCTCTGGGGTTCGGCCTGGCAGAACCTGCGTTACCGCCCACTGTTCTGGGTTTCCGCATTCATTATTTTGCTCTCCATCGCAGTGGCCGCATTCCCGTCGCTGTTCACCTCTGTGGACCCGACGGCGGCAAACCTGCGTGACTCGCTGGCCCCAGCCCGCGACGGCCACCCGATGGGCTTCACTCAGCAGGGCTACGATGTCTACGCCCGTGTCGTCTACGGTGCCCGCGCCTCGGTCATCGTCGGCATCGGCGTCACCCTGGCCGTGACCGTGGTGGGCATTATCCTCGGCGCCATCGCTGGCTATCTCGGCGGTTGGGTCGATGCGGTGCTCTCTCGCATCACGGACATGTTCTTTGCTATTCCACTGATTCTGGCCGGCATCGTGCTGATGCAGCTGTTTACCGAACGCACCATCTGGTCCGTGGTCTTCGTGCTGGCTGCTTTCGGCTGGCCACAGATGGCGCGTGTGGTGCGCTCAGCGGTGATTTCGGTGAAGAACGAGGAATACGTCACCGCCTCCAAGGCGCTCGGTCTGTCCAGCACTGGCATTCTCTTCCGCCACGTGCTGCCGAACTGCCTCGCCCCTGTCATCGTTATGGCCACGACCTCGCTGGGTATTTACATCGTCGCCGAGGCCACGCTGTCCTACTTGGGCATTGGCTTGCCGACGACCACCGTTTCCTGGGGCAACGACATCTCTGTCGCACAGCAGGTGCTCCGCCAGGCCCCGTCCAACCTGTTCTGGCCAGCACTCGCCCTGGCGATTACCGTTCTCGGCTTCATCCTCATGGGTGACGCTTTGAAGGATTCTCTCGACCCGAAGGAGCGTCGTCGATGAGCACCGACACCAATACTTCCGCAGCGCCCATTCTCACCTTGAAGGATGTCTGCATTGGCTTTCCGACGACCACAGCCTCCGGCCGCCGCAGTAAATCGTTGACCGATGTGGTGCATGACGTCGACCTGGAGGTTTTCCCCGGTGAAACGGTCGCCATTGTCGGCGAGTCCGGCTCGGGTAAGTCCACCACTGTCCACGCCGCGCTGGGACTGCTACCCGGTGACGGTGAAGTCACCGGTGGCACCATCACCTTCGATGGCCGTGACATCACACACCTGACCGACCGCGAGTTTGTTAGCATCCGCGGCAACGGCATCGGCCTGGTCCCTCAGGATCCGATGACCAATCTCAATCCGGTGTGGACCGTCGGTTCCCAGATCAAGGAGGCGCTGCGCGCCAATAACATCGCCACTGGCTCTGAGGCCCACAAAAAGGCGATTGAGCTGCTGGAACAGGCTGGCCTGCCGAATGCTAAAAAGCGTATCGACCAGTACCCGCACGAGTTCTCCGGTGGTATGCGCCAGCGCGCACTTATCGCGATGGGCTTGGCCGCACACCCAAAGCTGCTGATTGCCGATGAGCCCACGTCCGCTCTCGACGTGACCGTGGCGAAGAAAATCCTCGACCACCTTGACAAGCTCACTAGCGAACTCGGCACGTCCGTGGTGCTTATTACTCATGATCTCGGTTTGGCTGCCGAGCGCGCTGACCGACTCGTCGTTATGCAAGCAGGACGTGTCGTGGAGACCGGCCCTGCTCTGGAAGTTCTCACCCGCCCGCAGCATCCATACACCAAGCAGCTAATCGCGGCGGCTCCATCGCTGGCTGCCCGGCGCGGTGATCGCGTGGTGGCGGCGCCGACGACATCGGATGCGGACCAGAAGGAGATTCTGGTCGCGAAGAACTTGGTGCGCGACTTCGCCATCCGCGGCGACCGTCCGTGGCGCAAGGATTCCTTCCGCGCCGTCGATGACATCAGCTTTACGCTGCGTCGCGGTCGCACCATCGGAATCGTGGGCGAATCCGGTTCGGGTAAGTCCACTGTCGCCAACATGGCGCTGGGGCTGCTCGATCCGACCGAAGGCGAAGTGCTTTTCGACGGCAAACGCGTCCAGGGCCGGAATCGTAAAGAGGAGCTGGAGCTGCGGCGTCGCATTCAGCCGATTTTCCAGAACCCGTATGCGACGCTGGACCCGATGCGCACGGTGCATTCCTCCATCGAGGAGCCGCTGCGGATTCACAAGATTGGCACCAAGAAGGAGCGTGAGCAGCGCGTATTCGAGCTTCTCGACCGCGTCGCTCTTCCCGCGGAAATGGGGCGCCGCTTCCCCGGTGAGCTGTCGGGTGGTCAGCGTCAGCGTGTTGCGATTGCGCGTGCGCTGGCCCTGAACCCTGAGGTTGTGGTCTGTGACGAGGCGGTGTCAGCCCTCGACGTGGTGGTGCAGGCTCAGGTGCTCGAACTACTCGCCGAGCTGCAGGAAGAGATGGATTTGGCCTACCTCTTTATTACGCACGACCTCGCTGTGGTGCGGCAGGTGGCTGATGAGGTCATCGTGATGGAGCACGGCAAGATGGTTGAACACCGTCCGACCGACGATCTCTTCGACCACCCGGAGAAGGAATACACCCAGCGGCTGCTGGACGCCATCCCAGGTGCGTCGTTGGATTTGGAGCTGTAGCTGGGCGGTGCCCTGTTTCCCAGGGCACTTCGCTCCGCCCTCTGGGCGGGGCAGATCGCACTTCACGACACAAGCGTCACCTCATGCCAGCTGCGGAGGTGGCATGAGGTGACATAGGTGTCGTGAAGTCTCTAAGCGACTTTGAGTCGGGGTGAGTCGGTTGCGAGAAGAGAGAAAAGCGCCCGGGCGGTACCTCCCGGGCTCAGCAAGTCGTTGGGGAATACGAAAACCGGGCAGCGTGCCGGTATGCGCGCGACACCCGGTTTTTGGCCGATGGAGAGAAATCGCAGTGACCAGCTTAGAAGTAGCCGACGGATCAAACCGCCTACTAGTTAGTCCTCCGGAGCGAGCTCGCTTTCCGTGACCCACTTGTGGTTCTTCATGGTCATGCCGTCTTCGTCGATATCAACCATGTAGACCGGCTCCTGGGTGGAGTAATCAACAGTGCCCTTGGCACCCTTCATGCCCGCCATATGCTCGGCGTTGATGGTGATCTCGGAGCCGTCGGCAAGCGGAGCCTCACCTGGGTTTTCCAGCTCCTCATGGACAACCCAACGGTGATCCTTCACCGGCTCACTGCCATCGGTCGGAGTGTAGGAAACGGAGTAGGTCGTGGTGTTGAAAACGCCAACAACCTTGCCCTCGGCACCCTTCATGCCCGGCATGTGATCGGCCAGAACCTTCACCTCGGTGCCGACTGGGAACTTCGCGTTGTCAGCCGGAGCCATTCCCTCGGGAGCCGGACCGCCATCGGCCGGGTGATTATGACCAGCCATTGCATCGTCATCATGGTCGCCGTGCTCACCATGCTCATCGGCATCGTCCATATCATCCATGTCGTCATGGCCCTCAGTGCTGGTGGCCGACACGGAAGAGCTGGTCTCGCTAACAGTGCTGCTTGCTTCAGTATTTGCCGAATCATCGGAGGAGCAACCGGCCAGCGCAAGCACGCTGGCGGCACCTGCGGCTACAAGCGTATTAAGTGGGCGAATGTTCTTTGCCATGATCGAGCTCCTTTGTTGTTGATGTCAATCAATCTATGCCCTCACTCTACCGACGCTCCCCTAACGCCACCAGGACTTATCGTCCGCGGCGGACGGAAATCGTCCAGCCAGCTTCACCGGTCTGCTCGAAGTTGGTGACCTCGTGGCCATCCTTCGCAGCCCAGCGCGGGATCGCATCCGTGGCCTGGGTGCAGTCGAATGGAATCACCAGCTCCTCGCCGACCTCAATCTTGTTGATCGCGTCCTTGGCCTCGATCAGCGGGAATGGGCACACGGCGCCGACGGTGTCGAGCTCGTACCGGCCGTTACCCAGTGGCTTGAGCTTGCCGTCTTCCTGCTTGACGACGCTCCGGTCGAGCAACGCCACCGGCGCGACAGCAAAGGCACCCGCCAGCGGGGAGGCCTCGGTGCCAGCGGCACCGGCACCTTCGCTACCCGGCAGAGACACAGGCGAAGTAGTAGCCGAAGTGACCGGAGCGGTTGCCGATACCGCCGTGTCGTTGGTGGTGGAAGGGGTGCTCGGGACGTCGTTAAGCGAAGGTGCGGACGGCTTCAGCCAGAGCTTTGCGGCGATAGCGACGCCTGCGGCGATGGACGCCAGCGCAAGCCAACCCTGGTAGCTGAACAGCGAGGTCTGAACCATGCCGTTGCCGACGGTGCAGCCGCCGGCCCACGCAGCGCCGACACCCATGAAGATACCGCCGACAACCGAGCGTGCGCCCTGGGTGGCGTCCGGGACGCGGAGGCGGAATTCACCGGAGGCCTTGGCCGCGATGAAGGAGCCGACGAGGATGCCGAGGACGAGGAAGACGCCCCAGTCGAAACGCTCGGTGTCACCAGTGACAACGTAGTTGGCGAGGTTGGAGGACGGGGTCGTGATGCCGAGGCCGTCGTTGCGACCGGTGGCGGCGGACAGTGGCCATGCGATAACGCCAAGTACACCGACGATGGCAGCGGTGGCGTACACGTGCCAGGCCTTTTCAGTCAGAATGTGCGCGAGACCGGACTTGCGTGGCGCCAGAGTGGCCGGGCGCGGGCCGGAGAATTCTTCGCGCAGGAAGCGGACGGCGAAGTATGCCGTGACGGCGCTCAGCGCGATGACCAGTGGCCAGATGCTAATGCCAAGAGAGGCGTGGATGCTGGTCAGGCCGACGGTGCGGTCCTTCAGGGAATCCTGCAGGCCGTTGAGAAAGCCAGTCTTCATAGCAGCAGCGGATAGGGCGTAAAAGACCAGTGCGATCCAGGAGCCGATCAGCCCCTCACCGGAGCGGTACCAGGTACCCGAGGCGCAGCCACCGGCCAGGACGATACCCAGCCCGAAGATAACGCCACCGACGATAACGGCCAGTGGTGCCAGCTCGTTGTATTCGGGAGTAATCACGCCGGCGCTGGTCAGTGCGGCCAGGCCGATGGCGTGGACGGAAATAACAATCAGCAGGGCGACGAAGCCGCGCCAGCTGCGTTGAGTGAAAATATCGCGCAAGAAGCCGGTGACGCAGAAGCGTCCTCGCTGCATAACAAAGCCGAGCACGGCGCCCAGCGCTAGTCCTGAGATGAGCATGAGAGTGTTTCTCCTAAATTTATGAGCCAGTCCGCCATCAAAGCCATAATGAACAGACCTGTCTATTAGTGGATTAGAAGCTACTCCACACAGCGAAAAAAGTCCAACTTAATGAAGTTTTCACAGGGTAGAACACCTGCCAATAGACAGACCGAACCGTATAGTTGCTGGTGATAAGCGCAAGTTGTGGCAAGCTAAAACACTATGAGCGCACAGAATTCAGCCCTGGCTGGACACCAGCGACACCAGCAACTCCTTGCGATGCGCTCGATACTCGACCTTCCTTTTACCCATGCTTTCGCCCTTGATCCCCAGGCGGTCATCGATATTTCCGGCGTGGCCCGCCTAAGCGAGCTCAATGCCAAAAATGTCGTGACAATCGACAGCTTGCGTTCACTCGCCCACACCAACACGCAGGACTTTTATGCCATCGATGACGCGGCAGAAGCTCTGGGCACCGCCTTGCGAATGGCGATTTCCTCCCGGCAGCTACTCTGGTTCAGCTCGCTACCCCACAGTGATGTGGGCAAAGTACAAAACATCCTCGGCGGCGACATCGTTCATGTGGTGGGCCCGGAACTGGCCGTCGATACGCTCGATGACGATGTCCTGGAGCTTCCCACTGCGCTGAAGCAGCGCGGAGAACCACTGGTGCCCATCGCTATCTCGCCAAGCGAGCTGGTGCAGGCCTGGGCACACGGCAGCCTCGAGCAGCAAAAACTGCTCGCTTACCTGCTGGAGGGAACGAATACACTTCTGATGCAGCAAAAGAATCTGCATGCGCTACGCAATGTCGGGACCAAACTCATCGAGCGCAACCCCGTGTGGCGCCTGCTCTACAACCCGAAAGTGTTGGCCTATCTGGTGGTGATGGTCTACTCTTCGCTCCGCGCGCTACCTGTGGTTTTCGTCCCCGGATTCCACGGCAATGTCTGGGTGCTGTGGAGCATCGACATCATTACTGCTATCCCCTACACCTGGGGAATTGTCGAGATGATCACCGGCCGCTCATTCGGCCGAAGAATGCTGGGGCTCCTGATCACCATAGTGACTTTCGTCTCGCCTTACGTCTACTTCTGGGCCAACGGGCGCGATTATCCGATGTGGGTCACCATCTTTGTCATCGCGTTAATTGTCGCAGCCTGCGCCGTCGAATACGTCCGCTGGCTGCGCGACCGCGCCATCTCCGCAATTCTGCGCCAACCGCCCACCGCCTGTCGCTAGCGACCGCTGAGCGAGCGCCGCACGCCGCCAATAATCAGCCAGGCACCGGCGGCAACGTTGACAGCCACAAGCCCGTGGATAGAGGTCATGCTTAACGACGCTACCGCCGTCTCACCTGCGATGAGCATGCCGGTCGAGAGAATCCAGATGAACGTTGCGGCAATGTTGGCAATCCTGCCGCGTTCCACGCGGAATGGATGCGTGTAGTGCAGCGGCACCAACGTCATTGCGCTGAAGATAAAAATGGCAGCGATGCACACCGCCATGGGCGCGTTCCATACCCACAGCAAGACCGCCACGATGTTCCACGCGGCGGGGAAACCAACGAAGTAGTAGTCGCCGGATTTGGCGGCCTCGTTGGCATAGCAGAACATCGACGACACCAGGACCAGAATCATCAGGGCGATCGCCAACGGACGTGGCCCCAGCGGCAGATACATGACCATGAAAGCGGCGGGTATGGCGGTCCAGGTGAGATAGTCGACGATGTTGTCCACCACTGCGCCGTTAAACCACGGGACGACTTCCTTGATGTGATGCTTACGCGCCATATTGCCGTCGACACCATCGACGACGAGGGCAATTCCCAGCCAGAACCACATCCAATGTGGGCGGCCCTCCAGCAGTGCGACCGCAGCCAGCGTTGCCCACACCAAACCGGTCAGCGTGAAGGCATGTACAGCCCAGGCGATGACATGCTGGCGCCGGGTGAAGCGGGTGAAGGTCGCGGCGGTGCTGGCAGTATCGGCGCAGGCAGTATCTGGCCCACTGGCGGTACTAGAACTGGCATTGTCGGAGCGAGTAGTAGCGTTCACGGCAGATGTCCTTTAGAGAACAAAATGCGCACAACTGCAAACCTTTATCGCAGTTGTGCGCAGAGTCGATTTTTTCGATCGGTGAGTATAACGGCCGATGGGTCGTTTTCCCGTATTTTTACTCGGGCTTGTTCCGAGTTATTTAACGACGATCCTCGAACCAACCGGTAACAGCCGGTGCTGTGTTCTCGTAGACCAGCTTGGCTTCGGTGTACTCCTCCAGGCCGGTCGGGCCCAGCTCACGGCCAATACCGGACTGACCAAAGCCACCCCACTCGGCCTGTGGCAGGTAGGGGCCAAAGTCGTTGATCCAGACGGTACCGTGACGCAGCTCGCGGGAAACACGCTCAGACACCTCGCGGTTGGATGACCACACCGCACCGGCCAGGCCGTATTCGGTGTCGTTGCCAATCTCGATGGCCTCGTCAACCGTGGTGAAGGTCTCCACCGTCACCACCGGTCCAAAGGCTTCGTCGTGAACGCAGTCCATTTCGCGGGTGACCTGGTCAATCACGGTTGGGAGGTAGAAGTAGCCGTCGGCAAGCGAGGCGGAACCATCGGCGGTGGCGCCCGTGGCGATCTCGCCGCCCACGCGCACACGAGCCCCCTGCTCACGCGCCCGATTGACGTATGCCGCGACCTTATCCAGGTGCTGCTTCGAAATCAGCGCACCGGTCTCGGCCTTCTCGTCGAGCGGACCACCGAGCTGGATATGTCCGGCGCGCTCGACCAAATCGTCGACAAACTTCTCGGCGATGGACTCCTCCACCACTAAGCGAGCGCCCGCCGAGCACACCTGACCGGAGTGCAGGAACGCAGCATTGAGGGCATTGTCCAAAGCGGCTTCGTAATCGGCATCGGCGAAGATGATGTTCGGGTTCTTGCCGCCAAGCTCAAGCGCAACCTTCTTCACGGACTTGGCCGCTTCACCAGCAATAATCTTGCCGGTGACAAGACCGCCAGTAAAGGACACCATGTCCACCTTCGGATGCGAGGACAACGGTGCGCCCGCTTCGGCGCCAGCGCCGGTAATGAGGTTGGCAACGCCCGCCGGAACACCCAGATCATCGATGACGTGCATGAGCAGAATTGCTGTGTGCGGGGTCAGCTCCGCTGGCTTCAGCACGAAAGTATTACCCGTGGCCAGCGCCGGTGCGACCTTCCAGGCGGTCTGCAGCAGCGGGTAGTTCCACGGCGTAATCAGGCCGCAGACACCGACAGGTTCACGCACAATACGCGCGACGACGGACGGGTCATCCGCATCCACGAGACGACCGGCATCATTGCCCGCGAGCTTCCCGAAGTACTCAAAGCAGGCGATGATGTCATCCATATCGGCTGCTGCCTCAGGCAGGCGCTTGCCGGTATCCATAGCCTCTGCCCAGGCAAATTCGTCCTTGCGCTGCCTGATGGCAGCTCCGATATCGAGTACCAACTTGCTGCGCTCAGCTGTGCTCCAGGATGCCCAGGAACCTTCTCCGGTACGTCGGAAAGCAGCGTCGGCGGCGGCGATGGCGCGCTCGGTGTCGGTTGCGTCTGCTTCCGCGACCTCGGCGATGAAAGAGCCGTCGGCCGGGCATTCGATGGTGCGAGTGTTGCCAGCGGCTGCAGCGGACCAGGTGCCGTTGATAAACAGCGTGGCGGCCCCTTCGTGAGATTTGGCGGTCTCGGGTGCGAGAGCCTTATCAGTGGTGGAAGGCTTAAAGGTCATTTAGGAATCCTCCTTGGCGTAGTCATCAGACCATTCGCGGACAGGTTCGGCATTATCGGACAGATCTGAGGTGCCCGGGAGATCAGACTGCATGTGCAGGAACTCCAAGTGCCGTTCGTAGAGGTCGAGGACGTCGGAAATCAGCTGCTCTTGGGTGTAGCCATAGACGTCGTAGCCGAGCGAGCCGGTAAGCGTGAAGACCTCGAGACGGTAGTAGTAAATATCAGCATCACTGTCCAGGTGTACCAGGCCAGCGAAAGACGGCGTCAAGTGTTCAACCGGATAGACCTGGTATCGGAAGCTCATCTCCTCACCGAAACCGACCTGCAGGTCAATCTGGTCGATACCGACTTCCTCTGCTGGTTCACGGTGCAGCGTCACTTCACCGCCACGGTCCCTGATAGCTTCTGCCACCTGTTCAAGCGCGGGCTGTACCACTCGGTCGAGGTAGCGCATGACTGGCTTCTTGCCCGGGAAGGACATGGAGCGGGCAAGGCGCTTGCGCCAATCGCCCTGTTCGCCATCTACGGCGCGGCCCGACATCGCCCCATGGAGGGCGCGACGTGTCGAATCCTGTTGCAGCAGCTCCAGTCGCAGCGACTTAAACAGGCCATACATCACCAGATAGATGACAAAGGCAAACGGCAGGCCCATCACAATCGTCGCGGACTGCAGTGTCGGAATACCACCGACGTAGAGCATCGCGATGGTCAGCACACCGACCACGACAGCCCAGAAAATACGGGTCCACTTCTTACCGTCCTGCTGTGTGTCGGTGATCTTCGAAGTGAAGTTACTCATCACCAGTGCTGCCGAGTCGGCCGAGGTGATGTAGAGCAGCAGACCGATCAGGGAGGCGACTGCCGCCACCAACATCGGTGCCGGGTACTGCTCTAGCAGCAGGTAGAAGGCGCGCTCCGGGTAATCCAATGCAGTCTGCCCAAACTCCGAATCGCCACCGATAACCAGGTCCAGTGCCGAGTTACCGAACACCGATACCCACATCAGAACGAAGAGGAATGGAATGGTCAGCGTGCCGACGACAAACTGACGCAGACTACGGCCACGGGAAATGCGAGCCAGGAACAAACCGACGAACGGCGCCCAGGCCACCCACCAAGCCCAGAAGAACAGGGTCCAGGAGTTCAACCATTCCTGCGCTCCGGAGAACGCGTAGGTATCCATAGTCATCGACGGGAACTTCGAGACGTACTCACCGACGTTCATCACCAGTGCGTCAAACAGGAACGCGGTGCGGCCGGTAACCAGGATGTAGAGCATCAAGCAGATGGCCAGGCCAACGTTGAGCTCCGAGAGACGACGAATTCCCTTGTCGACACCGGAAACTGCGGAGGCGATAGCCACCGATACGGCCACGACGATTAGAGCGATCTGCCAGGATGTACTCTCATCCACCCCGAAGAGCACGCGCAGGCCGTAATTCAGCTGGACGACGCCGATACCCAGCGAGGTTGCGACACCGAAAACGGTACCCAACATCGCCGCGATTTCGACCGCTTCACCAGCGGGGCCGTGGATGCGCTTGCCGATAATCGGATAGAGCGCCGAACGAATGGTCAGCGGCATGTTCAGGCGATACGCGAAGTAGCCGAATGCCATACCCATCAGGGCGTAGAGTGCCCAACCGGTCACACCATAGTGGAAGAGCGTGAACACCACTGCCTGACGTGCAGCTTCGATGGTCTCCGCGTCTCCGGTCGGCGGGCCATAGTACTGTGCCACCGGCTCCGCTACCGAGAAGAAGAGCAGGTCAATGCCGATACCCGCGGCAAAGAGCATAGAGGCCCAGGAGAACAGACCAAACTGAGGCTTGGCGTGATCGGGGCCGAGCTTAATCTGCCCGGTTCGCGAGATAGCGACGTAGAGCATGAAGAGCACTGCCACCGTCGCGGTCACAATATAGAACCAGCCGAAGTTCTTCGATACCCAGGCGACAATGCCAGCGAGGGTATCCGCTGCATTGTCCGGGGCAAAAATAGCCCACAGAGCAATGGCGAGAATGCCAACGCCTGAAATAATAAATACAGGCCAGTTGATCTCAGGCTCAGAGGGCGCACTCGCTTGCGCTTGTTGCGGAGGGGCCGACTGCAATCGCTGCATTTCTTGCGACGATCCAGATTTTTCCTCCGTTACCTTCTCAGTTGGCGGAGTATCAGACATAGGAAAATCCTTCAGATTCGGGAACTAACCCAGCATACCTAGTTTGAATAATCCCTCAAGTCTTCGTATCGATTCAGAAGAATTCTCCAGCCCCAATATCAACACCTTTACCTGCATATTTAAGTAGTTTTCAAGGCGTTTAACATCATTCCAACTGGAATTGAATACCAATTGTGTGGCATTCTATATAGGTGAAGGGGATTTGAGATACGCCTCCGGCCACTTATTCCAATATCAATATATAGGGCCCGCCTTTAAATATTGCTTGAGGCTTATCGGGGCTTATCGCAGTCCTTGAAACCCATTCCGATATACATCGGCAAACAACCTACGGAGGTACACCAGAACATGGGAGCTTTCCCGGCTGTCTTCAACTTCGGTAAAAAGAATGGCAACACCACAGTCGAACACCGCGACGTCGTCATCGTTGGCGCGGGCTCTGCCGGCTCTGTGCTGGCTAACCGGCTGTCCGCAGACCACACTCAGCAGGTGCTCGTACTCGAGGCCGGCCGCATGGACTCCCTCTGGGATCTCTACATTCACATGCCTTCGGCGTTCTCCTTCCCAATCGGCAACAAGTACTACGACTGGAAGTACGAATCCGAGCCGGAACCGGAGATGAACGGTCGCCGCATCTACCACGCCCGCGGCAAGGTCGTCGGCGGCTCCTCCTCCATCAACGGCCAGATCTACCAGCGCGGTAACCCCATGGACTACGACAAGTGGGGCGACACCAAGGGGCTGGAGAACTGGGGCTGGAACCACGTTCTGCCTTACTTCAAGCGCATGGAAAATGCGCTGGGCTCCGACAAGGACGACCCGCGCCGTGGCCACGACGGCCCGCTGCGCATGAAGCGCGGTCCGGCCGA
The DNA here is from genome assembly GCF_024580435.1 of Corynebacterium sp. 5QC2CO. Classification (NCBI taxonomy): domain Bacteria; kingdom Bacillati; phylum Actinomycetota; class Actinomycetes; order Mycobacteriales; family Corynebacteriaceae; genus Corynebacterium; species Corynebacterium sp. 5QC2CO. Next base: position 18,728 of record NZ_JANIKI010000010.1, read on the forward strand.
CTCTCCGCTGTTCAAGGCCTTCTTTAAGTCGGTCCAGCAGGCTGGTTACAACTACACCCCGGACGTCAATGGCTACCGCCAGGAGGGCTTCGGTCCCTTCGACGCGAACATCGACAAGGGCCGTCGCCTCTCCGCTTCCCGCGCATACCTGCACCCAGCTCTGCAGCGTCCAAACCTGGAGCTCCGCACCCGCGCAGAAGCCACCCGCATCCTCTTCGAAGGCACCAAGGCCGTCGGCGTGGAGTACACCTGGAAGGGTCGCACACGCCAGGTGCGAGCAGACAAGGTCATCCTCTGCGGTGGCGCTTTCAACTCTCCGCAGCTGCTCGAGGTCTCCGGCGTTGGCGATGAGAAGATTCTGAATGCCGCCGGGGTGAACGTCGTCAAGCACCTGCCTGGTGTCGGCGAGAACCTGCAGGACCACCTGGAGGTCTACATTCAGTACAACGCCACCCAGCCGGTGTCTTCACAGCCGTACCTGGAGAAGTGGCGTTGGCCGTTCATTGGCCTGTGGTGGATGCTCACCCACAAGGGCCCGGTGGCAACGTCGCACTTCGAGGGTGGCGGTTTCGCGCGCTCCAACGACAACGAGCCCTACCCGAACCTGATGTTCCACTTCCTGCCGCTGGCCATGCGTTACGACGGCACGAAGATCGATAGCCCGCACGGTTTCCAGTTCCACGTTGGTCCGATGTACTCGGATGCCCGTGGCCACGTCCACATCACCTCTTCGGACATCAAGGTCAAGCCGTCGATCCTGTTCAACTACCTGTCCACTGACCAGGACCGCCGTGAATGGGTCGAGGCTGTAAAGGTCTCCCGTAAGCTGCTGGACACTCCGGCAATGAAGGAGTACACCGACGGCGAGATTTCCCCGGGTGCAGATGTGCAGACCGACGAGGAAATTCTCGAGTGGGTCCGCAAGGATGCCGAGACCGCACTGCACCCATCCTGCACCTGCAAGATGGGGCCGGCCTCCGACGAGATGGCCGTCGTCGATCCGGAAACCATGCAGGTTCACGGCACCGAAGGCCTCTACGTGGTTGACGCTTCGGTCATGCCGGGCATCACCAACGGCAATATCTACGCACCGACCATGATGATTGCCGAAAAGGCCGCTGACCTCATCGCCGGCAAGACCCCGCTGGCACCGCAGGACATTCCGTTCTACCGCGCCGGCCAGGGTATGCCGCTGGATCCGCCGGAGAGCAATAAGTAGTTCTTGAGTTCTTAAGGCGATAGCGCGGTCTCTATGGCGCAACGCCGTTCGTCGGCACCGGCCGGGTTCTCCCACACGGGGGAATCCGGCCTTAGTGTTACTCTCGCCCTATGAGCAGCACAACCTCGCAATCACCCGAAAACCTACGACGCTCATCAATCATTTTGGCACCGATGGCTGGTGGTCCATCCACGCCAGAACTGGTCGCTGCAGTTTCCAATGCTGGTGGGGTTGGCACCCTTGCCGCCGGATATCTCACTGTCGAAAAGCTCGCTGAACAGGCACGGAAGACGTGCACACTGCTTGACGACGGCGCAGGTTTCGGCATCAACCTCTTCTGCCCCAACACGGCTGGCACCGGTGTCGGAATCTCAGAGGAGAAACTCGCTCAGTGGACCGCTTTTCGTAATCGTCTGGCGCCGGCTGCTGCCCACTTCGACATTGACTTGCCTGACACTCCGACCTGGTCAGATGACTACTTCTCGGCGAAAGTCGAGGCAATTCTCGCTGATGATTTTCTGCCCGACCCCGATGCGCTGAAGTTCGTCTCCTTCACTTTTGGCTACCCAGATAAAGAGGTCATTGCTCAGGCAAAGGAATCTGGCCGCAGCGTAGTGCTCAATGCGACCTCAATTGAGGGCGTACGGGCGGCGGCTGCAGCTGGCGCTGATCGCATTGTTCTGCAGGGACTAGCTGCGGGTGGGCACCGCGCATTCGTAAAGGGGAAGGACTCCTCCGACAGCATTGGGGCCTCTGTAGAAGAGCTCGCCCAAGCAGTTATCGAGGCGTGTGCAGTTACCGATGTACCCATCATCGCCGCTGGTGGGGTGGGTAACCGAGAGGACGTCGTCAAGCTTGTGGAAGCCGGCGCGATGGCTGTGCAAGTTGGCACGCGGTTCCTCACCACCGCGGAGGCGGGTACGAAGGAGACGCACCGACGGGCACTGCATGATTTGGTGGAGCGTGACACCGTTTTGACTCACGCCTTTTCCGGTAAACCTGCACGTGCCATCGAGAACACGTTTACCCGGGAGTTTTCTAGGGTCGCGCCCGAGCTTTACCCGCAACTGCACTACTTAACCACACCGATTCGCGGCGCGGCGAATAAGGCCGGCGATCCCGAGTATCTCAATTTGTGGGCAGGTATTGCTTTTTCTCAGTGCGAGAACCAAACTGCGGGCGATGTTGTTGCGGAGCTTTCCGGCTCAGCCGTGTGATACGAAGCCACCGAAGCTACAAACAGCAAAATGACCAGCCCCGGACATATATCGCGGCTGGTCATTCGGTTTTATTTGTGACGACGACGCAGTTGTGACGCTAAGCGTCTAGCAGCCAATCGTTCGGGCTGAACAGCTCGAAGTGAACGTTGTCGCGAGCAACACCGCGATCGGCGAGCTGCTGGCGAATGGCCTGCAGGAAGCCATTGCCACCACAGAGGTAGTACTGAGCGCCCTCCGGCAGCTCCGTATCCGCCAGATTCATCAAATCCGGCTCGTACCACACCTGCTGGCGAGCATTGGCCAATGCGGCGACAGCATTGTCACGCTCTGCGCGCAGGGCATCTGCGGTTTCTGCGCGGTCCGCGTGGAGAACGACGACATCACGCTTGGAATCGGCAGCCACCAGGGCATCCAGCATGCCAATCATAGGAGTGGCGCCAATACCTGCGGAAATAAACACCACCGGGTCATCGGACTTGGTGTCCAACACCAGGTCACCTGCAGGCAGGGAAATCTCGATGGCATCGCCCGGCTGCACCTTTTCCCACAGCTGTGTGGAAACTTCGCCAGCCGGCAGGTTCTCGGAGGCATCGACACGACGAACCGCGAAGGTCAGAACACCTTCCTTGCCGCCGACCAGAGAGTATTGACGTAGCTGGCCGGCGCCGTCCGGCATGGTCTGACGAACGGAGATGTACTGTCCTGGGAGATAGGAAACGGGGGTTTCGTCGTCAAGCTTGACGGAGAATACTGCGACATCATCACCGCGCTCTTCACGAGAGACGACGTGAGCGGCGCGGAAAACATCGCCTGCTTCGACACCGAGGTCGTCATAGAGCCCCTTCTCGAAGTTGATGAGAACACGCTGCATCTCCAGGTAGACGGCATCCCATGCGTCGCGGACAGCTCCCTGAAAGACCTCTGGGGTGAGGATTTCCTCGATGGCATCGAAGAGGTGCTTGTGAACGATTGGGTACTGTTCCGGCTTGATACCAACGGAGATGTGCTTGTGGCCGATGCGGGAAAGCAGTTCTTCCGGGGCAGGCGCGTCTGGGTCGACCAGGGTAGCTGCGAAGGTAGCGACGGATGCCGCCAGCGCCTTCTGCTGAGCCCCCTGCTTTTGGTTGCCGCGGTTGAAGGTATCGGCAATGAGTTCGGGGTGAGCAGCGAACATCCGGTTGTAGAAGTTCGGCGTGATTTTCTCGATGTTGGCACCGACGACGGGCAGGGTTTGGGTGACGACTTCAGCCTGCTCTGGGGTCAGGCCGTTCTTGTTGACATTCAGGTTTGGCATGACTTCACAATAACACCATATTGCGCATTTTGTTTGCGCATTATTGGCTGGGGGTGCCAAAAACTAGTTCTTACGGTTGCGAATTAACTACCTCTAGCTGCAAAAACGGTGCCGACGAAAGTCTTGACAAACAAGCTTCGACAGCGCCGCTCTCAGCCCTTTTCGAATCGAGATCAGGCCTTCAGTTCTACGCCTAAACCGCCTAAACCGGACGAATATTCAGCCGAGAACCCTCAGGCGCGCTAGCTCCCTCAGAGCCATCACCATCCGCACCATCAACCGGCTTGGCGGGAATGAGATCCGCAATCAACACCGGATCCAGCGCGGCGAAGAACGCCTCCTGCGCCGCCGCTAACTTGCCGCGCAACAGGCACGTCGGCAGCAATGGACAGTCCGTGCCGACGCAATCGACGACCTCGTTGTTTTCCAGAGTGCGCAGCAGCTTGCCGACGGATTTTTCCGTAGCCGAATCTCGCAGATAAATACCACCATTGCGGCCCTTGACCGCTTCCAAGAAGCCGAGCTCCACAAGCCGCGAGACAACCTTGGAAACATGCGCGCGAGACGCATTGAGAGACTCCGCTACCTCGGCAGCGGTGTATTTTCGCCCCGGCTCCCCCATCGCCATCAAAGTGATGACACGCAGGCTCAAATCAGAGAAAAGCGTTAGTTGCATTGCGTGTCACCCTTCATCGTTCTACTGCACAAACCACCCCCTTGCCAGCCGCTTCGGGCAACAAGGGGGTGGTTCTAGGTTCTAGCTCTTAGCAAGGCTAGCAGGCAAGATCTTAGTCCTGCAGGCTCTTCTCGATACGAGCCTTCAGAGCCTCGAACTCGTCCCAGACTTCCTGCGGAACGCGGTCTCCGAGGAACTTCAGCCACTCCTCGTTGTCCGGGAGGTCACCCTGCCACTTAGCAGCCGGTGCCTTCAGGGCTTCCTTGACATCGGCGAAGTCAATGTCCAGGCCAGTCAGATCCAGGTCCTCTGCCTTAGCGGTGTGACCAACAACGGTCTCCTTGGCGCCAACACGGCCCTCAATGCGGTCGATAATCCACTTGAGAACACGGGAGTTGTCGCCGAAGCCCGGCCACAGGAAGCGGCCGTCTTCGCCGCGGCGGAACCAGTTGACCAGGAAGACCTCTGGCATCTTGTCGCCGCCCTTGACGCCCATGTCAATCCAGTGCTGCAGGTAGTCACCGACGTTGTAGCCAATGAACGGCAGCATTGCCATCGGGTCGTGACGCAGGGAGCCAACCTTAGCCTCAGCGGAAGCAGCGGTCTGGCCGGAAGCCAGAGTTGCACCGATGAAGGTTGCGTGGTTCCAGGACAGAGCCTGGGTCACCAGCGGCACAGTGTCTGGGCGACGGCCACCGAATAGGATGGCATCAATCGGGACACCCTGCGGGTCGTCGTACTCCGGTGCGGCGACCGGGCACTGCGAAATCGGGGTGCAGTAACGGGAGTTCGGGTGCGAGGACAGCTCGTCGGAATCCGGAGTCCAGTCATTGCCCTTCCAGTCAATGAGGTGATCCGGCTTGCCTTCCATGCCTTCCCACCAGACGTCGCCATCGTCGGTCAGTGCGACGTTGGTGAACAGGGTGTTACCGGCCTCCATGGTCTTCATGGCGTTCGGGTTGGAGGAGTAGTTGGTACCCGGTGCAACACCGAAGAAGCCGTTCTCCGGGTTGACAGCGTACAGGCGGCCGTCCTCACCGAACTTCAGCCATGCGATGTCGTCACCGACGACCTCAGCCTTCCAGCCCTCGATGGTCGGAGTCAGCATAGCCAGGTTGGTCTTACCACAAGCGGACGGGAATGCAGCGGCGATGTGGTAGGCCTTGCCCTCCGGGTTGGTGAGCTTCAGGATGAGCATGTGCTCAGCCATCCAGCCCTCTTCCTTGGCCATGACCGAAGCGATACGCAGTGCGTAGCACTTCTTGGCCAGGATGGCGTTTCCGCCGTAGCCGGAACCGTAAGACCAAATCTCCTTGGTCTCCGGGAACTGGGTGATGTACTTCTCATCGTTGCACGGCCATGCAACATCCTCCTGGCCCTCCTCCAGCGGAGCGCCAACGGAGTGCAGAGCGTGGACGAAGTCGCCGTCCGGACCAATCTTGTCCAGGGCATCCTGACCCATACGGGTCATGATTCGCATGGAGAGAACCACGTACTCCGAGTCGGTCAGCTGAACACCCAGCTTCGGCTCCGGGTCGGTGATTGGGCCCATGCAGAACGGAACGACGAACATGGTGCGGCCCTTCATGGAACCGCGGTAGTGCTCGGTCATTTCCTTCTTCAGCTCGACCGGATCCGCCCAGTTGTTGGTCGGGCCAGCGTCCTCTTCCTTTTCGGAAGCGATGAACGTGCGGGACTCCACACGAGCAACGTCCTTCGGGTTAGAGCGGGCAAGGAAAGAGTTCGGGCGCTTTTCCTCATTCAGCTTGATAAGAGTTCCCTTATCAACCAGGTCCTGGGTAAGGCGGTTCCACTCTTCGTCCGAGCCATCAGCAAAGACAACCTTGTCTGGCTGGGTCAGTTCTACGACCTCAGCAATCCAGCGCAGCAGTTCGGCGTTCTCGGTCGGGGCCTGGCCCTCGAGACCAGGAATAGAAGGTGCGGACATCAGTTCTCCTGACTCATTGATTCGCGTCTTAATTAAAGGCTACCGGGGGATACCGAAAGTTGCCGGGCCCCACATCGACAATCGGCTCGTTCCCGCATTTGCAAGCCGTTACATCACAGCTTTACAACAAATAATTTTCCCCGCCCCATTCTTGCGACCTGTTCATTTATGGCCATAACCAGCGAATAAGGCCAGCCTCACCACATAAATTTACAACCATTAACCCTTTGGCTGCAGTTACCCCCATTTGTAAGCAGCCGAGACACGGGTACCCCCGCGCACAGCGGTTCCAAAGCCGTTAGTCCCAGCTGCCCCGAGCGGACTGCTCCCATGAGTACGCATCCCACTTCCCCGCTGCTGATACCGTTTCCGCTGCCGCTCCACCCATCGCGTCAGCAGCCCTCGCATCATCACTGCTCCAAGACTCCCAAGTACCGTCAAAACGGACCGTCGTAACGTGATCCACCGTGCCGTCACCGTCCAGATCCGAATAGATTGACAACCCGGAATCGTCGGCAAGCGTAATTGACCCCTCGTCGTCGCCGAGGTCGTAGAGCTGCCCCTCGACCTCCACGACCAACCCGGCGCCACCAACGTCCGCCGACTGCCCATCAATCGGCGTCGCCGCCTCCAAACCGCACGGCGTAGCGGGCGAACGCGCCTCCATCCCGCCATCGGACGCGGGTTGGTCGGAAAAGTACTGCAGTAAAGAAAACTCATCCATCGTGATATCCCCCTATTTTTCTTCGCTGTCACGGCTATCGTGCAGGCGTTCCGGTGTACTCCGCCAACTGCTCTATTCGCCATCCCGGACCCCGCACACCAATGGCTTCGCGCACCGTCATCTCCACGGACTGCGTCCATCTTCGCCGCAAATGGGCAAGGTAATTTGCCCGCCACTGCGCGGTGCGTTGGTGTGCGTTACGACGAATCGTTGCGCCCACCGCCACCACCGCAACGCCGAGGCCTATTGCAAGTGCGACCAGCTGCGCCGCAAGCGTCGGCGCCCCGACCCACATCAGCAACCCGTGGACGATTCGCGCTGAGCCGACCGCCACGCCGAGCGATGCTACCGCCACCAGCGCGTCCATGGCATAACTGGGGCGAGCCGGGCTTTCTGGAGCGGGCACCGGGATTTCCACACGAAAGCCCAATTCGTCGCCACACCGCTGCTGCAGCCGCGTCGCTGCGACCTCGGCACGGCCCTGAAGTTCCGCTTGGTCACCTGCAGAGCCGTCAGCCACTTCCTGGAGTGCATCCCGCACTGCACTCTCAGCTGCCAACTGCATCTTCCGCTGCAATCGCGCCGCCGCCCCGGCTCCGCGCGATCGCTCCTGCGCCAGCTGAGCTCGCACATTTCGAGCCCGGCGCGCACTCAGTGTTTCTCCCGAATTTCTGGGCGGGCCTTCTGCCAGCAGAACCAGGGTTCTGGCCATCCTCTCGTCCAGCGCTCCCATCGGGATTGTGCTGTCGATTTCCTGACGCCAGGCCTCGGCATACTCACCATTGCCAATCAGGCCAACTGCAACGCGGCCGGTGGCCTGGCTAATTGCTGCAATGGTGCTGACACACTCCCGCGTGGGCTGCACCTCGCTGTCTGCAACATAGAGCACGACGGCGCTGCGTTTATCCACAAACTCCAGCCGGCGTGGCGGCGTCGCAGTGTCAACGATCTGAGAGAAGTCCGCGCGGTCCGCTGCATCCCCGGCTTTGGTGACAAGAAGCGGTGGCTGCTCCGCCCCCTCCGCCGAGACCGGGCGTGGCTCAACTACGTCCGGTGCTGCCATAGCAACTCCTCCAGGCCGTCTCTAGCCGCGGGAAAGGCTGCCGCGATCTCAGTCAACTGCACTGCGAGTAGCCCGTCATCATTGCATGCTCTGCCTTCCGCACCGAGGCGTTCAGCAATCTTCCGCAACGCGGAGCTGAACAAAAAGGTGTGTTCAGCTGTCTCGTTTGTGGTGATGTCGCAATACTCGTCGGCAAGCGAATGGCGAATCGGTTGTTGCTCGATGACCAGCGCGACAGGGGCGGACAGCTTGTCGGCCAGCTCCGCGTGACATTGCGAAAACGCCTCGCGCACAGCGGTTTCGCGCACGCCCCTGCGCAATCGCGCGCAGATTACCGGTGGCCGTTTCTCACGCTCAAGCGCCTTGGCGACGCACACCTCCGCGCCGCTCGTGTTGGCGGTGTCCGAATGCGCGGCCTGCCGTGCTGACAGCCAGTCCACCACAGCGGCGCGCAACGACGACGATGTAGATCCCGCTGACGGCTGTGTTGTTTCCGTGACATCAGTTGCGGAAATAAGGTCCATTAGGCCTAGTCCCCTCCCATAAATCCCCTGCGTGGTTTAGTTAAAACCTGCGTAACCCCCATACGGCCCGTGAGCCAGATTCCGCGCCCTGAAACGCTGCGCTAGGCAACCCCCAAGCACCGCTTCAACCAACGAATAAACGCGGCTTCGCGTTCAGACTACAGCGGACCGCGGATTCGGCAAGTCGACAAAACAACTTGCCCCGCCGGGCTGCCAATTCAGGACGACGCGGCATCGCCTACCGACGTGAAACCGCCAGGACAACAACAAAAATCCTAGGGGCAATGATTGGATAGTTGGCCGATGTCGTGGACAATAGGGAACGTGACTACTTCTGATTTTTCTGAAAATATCGAACAGCCTGCGGTTTCGCAGGCATCTGAACCATTGCCAACTCCGGCAGACGAGCAGGCGGAGCAACCGCATGAGCGCCAGCCGAAGAAGGGCGAATTGCCTGCAGGTCGTCCGGAAAAGACCCAATTCGACGATGGTCTTGACTACCCGCGCATCGGCAATCTGTCCTTCCGCCGCGGCACGCTGACTCCCAACCAGGAGAAGATCTGGGAAGACAACTGGGACACTTACGGCAAGGTCCTCTCTGACGAGGTCATTGACGTGGAGGAATGGTTCGGCCGCAAGGGACCGACCATCGTCGAGATTGGCTGCGGCACCGGCACGTCCACCGTGGCTATGGCTCCGCAAGAACCGGACCACAACATCATTGCCGTTGAGCTCTACCGCCCTGGCCTGGCGAAACTGCTCTCCGCCACCGTGCGCAATGAGGTGTCGAACATCCGCATGGTCCGCGGCGACGGCGTTGAGGTTTTGCAGCGCATGATCGAGCCGGAGTCGCTGGCCGGCGTGCGCCTGTTCTTCCCGGATCCGTGGCCGAAGGCACGCCACCACAAGCGCCGCATTGTGCAGTCCGGCACGTTGCGCCTAATTTCTTCGCGTCTGAAGCCCGGCGGCATTTTCCACGCCGCCACCGACCATGCGGACTACGCAGAGTGGATTGAGGAACTCCGCGAGGTCGAGCCGACGCTCGAACCCATCGCCTGGCCCTGGCCGGAATCCCCCATGCTTCTCGACCGGCCGACGACCAAGTTCGAAGCCCGCGGCCTGAACCTCGACCACGACATCCACGAGTTCATCTGGCGCAAGAAAGAGGCATAGGAACATGAGCACTACCCAAAACACCTCTGCCAGCTACAACACCACCGAGACACACCCCACCGCCCTGCTCGTGTGGGACGCGCCAAACTTGGACATGGGTCTCGGCGCCATCCTGGGTTCCCGCCCGACTGCCGCGCACCGTCCACGCTTCGACGCCGTGGGCAAATGGCTTATCGACGAAGCCGAGCGCGTATCCAACAAAATCGGCTCCGATGTCCTCCCCGAGGCCACGGTATTCACCAACGTCAACCCGGGTTCTGCGGAGATTGTCCGCCCCTGGGTCGAGGCTCTGCGCAATGTCGGTTTCGCGGTCTTCGCAAAGCCGAAGATTGAAGAGGACACCGACGTTGACCCGGACATGATTGCGCACATCCAAAGGCGTTACGACGAAGGCGTGTTGCGCAGTGTCGTCGTTGCGTCCGCCGATGGCCAGAATTTCCAGGAGCTGCTGGAAAGGCTCGCATCGGAGGGGATTCGGGTAACCGTCATCGGTTTTCACGAGCACGCTTCCTGGGCGCTGGCCTCCGATGCGATTCGCTTCGTTGACCTGGAGGAAATCAAGGGCGTCTTCCGCGAGCCGCTACCGCGCATCGATCTCGACCGCCTGCCTGATGGCGGTGCGTGGCTGCAGCCGTTCCGTCCGCTCACGTCGTTGCTCAAGGAGCGCGACGGCAAGAACGACGACTAGGGAGACCACCGCGGCGACGTCTAGGGAGACGAACAGGAAGACGAACGGGCTTCTTATTTATGTCACGACTTAAAAATGTCCTCAAAACCGGCAATTCGAGCTGGCTACGATCAATAATCCTCGTAGCCCTCGTGATTGCCGGTATCGTCCTGACGGTAAGAAACTGGGACAGTGTCGTCCAGGGGCTGCAAATCCTTGCAGATGTTGACGCTAAGTGGCTGTTCATCGCCATTTTTTCGGTGGCATTTTCGCTCTACGCAATGGCGGAAGTGATGCGTCTACTGTTGCGAGCTGGAGGCGTAAAAGCAGCCACTCGCCGTAGCACCAATGCGCTAACCCTCGCGTCCAACGCGTGGGCGGTCACCGTTCCCGGTGGTGCTGCATTTTCCACGGCGCTGCAGATTAAGCGCATGATGCAGTGGGGCGCATCCGCGGTCCTTGTCAGCTGGTTCGTGCTTTTTTCGGGCGCGTTGTCATTTTTAGGTCTGGCATTTCTGGGGCTTGGCAGCCTCTTCTTCGTCGGGCAGGGTGGCACGACCGCAGTGCTCATCGCTATGGCAATTGTGGTGCTACTCGCCACTATTTTGCTGTGGCGAATTTCGCAGAACCCGGCTTTCCTCAACAAGGCAGGTGCATGGTGTCTGCGTGTCTTTAACAAGATTCGAAAGAAGCCCGCGGACACCGATGTCGACCGACTTGAAGAGTCCGTCAAACAGCTGACCAGCGTGAAGTTGCCCGTACAAACTTTGGCCCTTTCCTTCACCTGGTCCTTTATCAACTGGGTCGCGGAAATTGTCTGTCTCTACGCCGCCATCCGAGCCGTTGGCGTCGATGACATCTCCGCTACGAAGGTGCTGCTGGCCTTCGTAACCGGCAAGCTCGCAGGTTTCATCCAGGCCACGCCGGGCGGCATCGGCACTGTCGAGGCCGCTTTGACCGCGGCTCTCATCGCAGGCGGCACCACCGGCGCCGAGGCCTTTGCAGCGGTGCTCGTCTACCGCATCGTTTCCTTCGTCCTGGTGGCAATTGTGGGCTGGATTATCTACGCCCTCGGCTTCGACCACAAGGATCAGCCCGAGCATCAGCCAGTCGCTGACCGCTAATGGCTGCCTCGTCGCTGGTCGCTGGTCACCCACCAATCTGAGGGGTCGCTAGACTAAGAAGCATGAACACACGCGTATCGACGTTCTTGATTGACATCCTCGCCATCTTTATTTTCGCCGTGTTAGCGCGCCTGGCTCACAACACTCCCGAGGATCCTTTTACCTTCACCAATATCCTCGATACCTGGTGGCCGTTCGCATTCGGTGTCCTCCTGGGCACCGCGCTGATTAAGAACGAGCCGAACCCGCGTGCAGTGAGTTCAGGCGCAATTGTGTGGCTCGGCACTGTCGTCGTCGGCCTAGCTGTGTGGGCTACCCGCAATGCGGCAGTCCCGCACTGGTCCTTCATTCTGGTCGCCTCAGTCATGAGCGCCTTGCTGCTGCTGGGTTGGCGAGCAGCGTCGAATGCGGTTGCTCGTAAGTCTCTGGACTAAGCCTCCGGACCCGTCCCTAACCCTTCGGTTTAGTTCACTGACTAAATCTGGTTTTTAATTTTTGCACTCCGCCTCGATAATTGAAGAATGGACAAATCTTCAGACGAGGCTCTCGGCAATCAACCAACTGCTGAGACCCAACGAACTCACAACCCCGCAGGGTCCAGCGAAGAACGCACGTTCATGGGCCAACCGTGGGGTCTCGCCAACCTCTTCGGCATCGAAATGTGGGAGCGCTTCAGCTTCTACGGCATGCAGGCCATCCTGGCTTTCTACATGTACTACGAGACCACTCAGGGCGGTCTCGGCCTGGACAAGGGTGCTGCTACCTCTATCGTCGGTGCTTACGGCGGTCTTGTCTACATGGCCGCACTCGTTGCCTCTCTGGTTGCTGACCGTATCCTTGGCTCGGAGCGGACACTGTTCTACTCCGCCATCCTGGTCATGTTTGGCCACATCTCCTTGGCATTCATCCCCGGCGTGATTGGCCTGGCTATTGGCCTTGTCTCCATCGCAATCGGCTCCGGCGGCGTGAAGACCAACGCACAGGTCGTGCTGGGTCAGCTCTACGCCAAGGACGACCCGCGTCGTGACGCCGGCTTCTCCATCTTCTACATGGGCGTCAATATCGGCGCCCTGTTCGGCCCACTGCTCACCGGCTGGATTTGGGGCATGAAGGGCTTCCACTGGGGCTTCGGTCTGGCCGCTATCGGTATGGCTGCCGGTCTGATTCAGTACATCCTGATGCGCAAGTCCACCATCGCCGAGGCTGGCCATGAGATTCCGAACCCGCTGCCGAAGAAGCAGTACCCGGTATGGATTGGCATCGCAGTGGTCATCACTGTTGTCTCGGTTACGCTGGTTTCCACCGGAATTGTTCCGGTCACTACTCTTTCCACTGTGGTCACGGTGATTGCACTGATCGCCGCTGTGGTGCTGTGGTGGCAGATGTACTCCTCGCCACTTACGACGAAATCGGAGAAGACTCGCCTGGTCGGCTTCATCCCGATGTTCGTCTCAGGCGTGCTGTTCTTCGGTATCTTCCAGCAGCAGTTCACGGTGCTGGCCATCTACTCCGACATCCGCCTCGACCGCGAGATCTTCGGCTGGGAAATGTCCCCGGCCTGGATTAACTCGATCAACCCGATTTTCATCATCGCCTTCTCGATGGTCTTTGCAGCCGCCTGGTCCAAGCTTGGTGACCGTCAGTGGTCCACCCCGGTGAAGTTCGGCGTCGCCAACATCATCATCGGTATCTCGCTGTTCTTCTTCATCCCATTCTCCGGTGGCGGCGAGAACTCCACTCCGCTGTGGGCGATCATCTGGATTCTCTTCCTGTTCACCATGGGTGAGCTCATGCTGAGCCCGGTCGGCAACGCCCTTGCTACCAAGGTCGCTCCGGCAGCATTCCCGTCGCGCATGATGGCCGTCTGGCTGATGGCAGTCGCTATGGGTACTTCGCTGGCAGGCACCCTGGCCGGCTTCTACAACTACGAAGATGCCGCTGCTGAGAACACCTTCTTCATCACCCTGGGTATCGCCTCGGTTGTCCTGGGCCTGATTCTGCTCGCACTGCGCAAGTGGATTGTCAAGGAGTTCGTCGACGTCCGATAGGGCTGGCTCCGTAGGGCTGGCTCCGTAGGGTCGGAGCCGTAAGGCTGGCCCTCGCTCAGGCACAGCCCACGCCCACGCCCCTCCCCTCCTCCCCACTTCACGACACCTATGTCACCTCATGCCGCCTCCACAGATGGCACGAGGTGACATAGGTGTCGTGAAGTGTTTTTGGGTGGCCCTGACCATGCTTCGCCACAAACTTGCCACCAGCACAACCGCCATCCACAGATCTTCCCCACCTCCCCACCCGCTAAAATTGAGGCCATGTTTGCCATCATTACCGTCACCGGCGAGGATCACACCGGCATCATCGCCGCCGTCACCACTGCTCTGGCGGAGCAGGACGTCAACATCGTCGATGTTTCCCAGACCCTCATGGATAAATGGTTCACCATGATCCTGCGGGTGGAGTTCAACGAGAAGGCCACCCCTATCAGCACGCTGCAGGGTTACATGGATTCCGTCGGCAAGCGGGAGGGGCTTGTCATTCGAATCCAATCTGAGGCGCTGTTCAACGCCGTCAACGAGATTTAAAGGGCGCGACCAGGATGGATTTCAACTTCGCGCAATCTAAGTTCCTCGACACTATTGACATGATCGAGAAGTACCGTCTGGATATCCGGACGGTCACCATGGGGATTTCCCTGCTCGAGTGCTCTCGCTCTGAAATGGAAGCCACCGCACAGGCGGTGTACGACCGCGTAACCAGGCAGGCCGCTCGCCTCGTGGAGGTCTGCGAGGGCATCGAGGCGGAGTTGGGCATTCCGATTGTCAATAAGCGCATCTCCGTCACACCAGTTTCCCTCATCACGGCCGGTTGCGAAGGCGATCCCACAGTGGTTGCCAAGGCGCTGGACCGCGCCGCCCGCGATTCTGGCGTGAACTTCCTCGGCGGCTACTCGGCGCTCGTCGAAAAGGGCGCGACGACCAGCGAGAAGCGACTCATCGACTCCATTCCCCACGCTCTTAGCGAGACCGAATTGGTGTGCAGTTCGGTCAACGTAGCGTCGTCACGCGCGGGCATCAACATGGATGCAGTGCGCCGCATGGGCGAAGTGGTGAAGGAAGCTGCGGCGCAAACCGCTGACCGCAGCTCGATTGCCTGCGCAAAACTGGTGGTTTTCGCCAATGCGGTGGGTGACAATCCGTTCATGGCCGGCGCGTTCCACGGCGTCGGGGAGCCAGATTGCGTCGTGTCTGTCGGCGTTTCGGGGCCGGGCGTGGTCGATCGCGCGCTCGGCGATCTGCAGGGCGCCAGCTTCAACGAAGTCGCCGAGGAGATTAAGAAGGCGGCGTTCAAGATCACGCGCACGGGTCAGCTGGTCGGCACGATGGCGTCGGAGCGCCTGGGCGTGCCTTTTGGCATCGTGGATCTCTCGCTCGCGCCGACTGCAGAGATGGGCGACTCCGTCGCTCATATTCTCGAGCACATGGGGTTGGAGCAGGTCGGCACGCACGGCACCACTGCCGCGCTGGCACTGCTTAACGACGCCGTCAAGAAAGGCGGCCTGATGGCGTGTTCACGCGTCGGTGGACTGTCCGGGTCGTTCATTCCGGTCTCTGAGGACAAGGGCATGATTGATGCTGTGCGCGCGGGGTCGATCAGCATGGACAAGCTGGAGGCGATGACCTCTATTTGCTCGGTGGGATTCGACATGATTGCGATCCCGGGAGACACGCCTGCGACCACGATTTCCGGCATGATTGCCGACGAGGCCGCCATCGGCGTGATGAACCACAAAACCACCGCAGCCCGCCTCATTCCGGTGCCGGGTACCAAGCCGGGCGATGAGGTGAACTTCGGTGGTCTGCTCGGCTACGCGCCGGTCATTGATGTCAATGCCAAGGGCAATGCCGAGTTCATTGCCCGCGGCGGCTACATCCCCGCGCCTGTGCACGGGTTCAGGAACTAGCAGCTTCGGCCGAGGCTCCTACGATTGCAGGCGGCGCCCATTTGCGTCATAGGCGTAGGAGCCACTACCGACGAGAATCAAAATGAACTCGATAAATGCCCAAATGCTGACGCCGATAATGAGGAAGAAGCCAACCAGGAAGATGGCGGTAATCCAGCCGAATACCGTCAGTGCTAGCTGAATAGCACCACGCGAGTTGTGCCCCAGGTAGAAATTGTGAACACCGAGGGTGCCCAGGAAGAAGGCAAGCAGAGCCGCTGCAATCTTGGACTTATCCGAGACAGGGGAACCTGCGACCCCGTAGCCCTGGTGCGGGTTAGGGCCGCTGAAGCCAGCGGAATACGCCGGCGCCTGCTGGTTTGGGTAACCACTCTGATACGGGTTCGAGTACCCGTTGTGGAAATTGTGCTGGCTCGGGTCCTGATAGCCCTGCCCCACGTTCGGCTGCTGCGGTGGGTACGGATCCGAGTACGGCATACCGGAGCTGTAAGCACCTGAGCTGTTAGCGAACTTCCCCTTGGACCTCGGCATACCGTCTTCGTCGAAATCTCCATATGGGTTTGTCGGATTCGTCATTGCACCCTACCTTTTCGCCTAGATTTCCCCGGTCATGAACAGCAGTTCCTTGGGCGATAATAACCGGTTCCGTCAGACTGCTTCCTGCAACTTTGTCAATTTCTTTCGAAATTTTAGTGAAACTGTTGTTTTGGAATATTAAACACCAGTTCTTGAGCAAGATTCTAACAGCAAGTCCCCGTCGGGGTCGGGCACGTCTCGCACATTTTGTGCTGCCCCTACCGCGCCAGCGATTGCTCAATCAGTTCGCGAGTCCAGCCCTCAGTCCAGGCCAGCGGAGTCGTCCCCGGAATTGCCACATCATTCGTGGCGTAGGTCGCGTGCGCACCCGCGCCGGTAATCATCTCCTGCGCTCGTGCAATCGCATCGGCCACTCCCGGAGGCACATCACAGAAGGAGTCCGATGGCACGCAGACATTCTGGACCTTGTCATTAAGAGGCCCAAAGCCGTCTCGTGGACCGCGCATCGTTGCGCCCGGAACCACAGCCTGCACAATGCCGCCAAGCGGCTGCAATGATAGCTCGACGCCCACGCCAGCCAGCGGAACGCCCTGGTTCACGCCCTGATTGGGGTCACGCCGCGGGTCGCCCAACAGAGCCACGCCCGCGATGCGCTCGGCCGGAACTACACCGCGGCCATTGCCGATGTCAGAGGCCAAATCACCTGCAATAGCCGCCCCCTGGGAGAAGCCCATCAGGACGAAGTCCGTCAGCGGACACTGCCCGTGCAAGTCAGCCATTTCCTTAGCGGTGACATCGCGCCCGACTGCCTGCGAATCATCGTAAGTGAGTTGGTCGGGCAGCTGATGCGTCTTAATCTGTGCCGGGTACGGCGTAGTCCAGACCTTGACATCGCCCTCCGAGTAGGATCCTGAGATCGAGTTCGTCAGGCCAAGCAGCAGCGAATGCGGGTTCGCGGTCGGGGCCATCGGATCATCGTCAGCACGCGATTCCGCAGTTCCGGGCACAGCGATAACTTCTACCGCCGGGCACCACTCGGGTTGTTCGGCCAGAACCCCGCCATCGTCGCCGGGGGCCGGTGGGGTTTGACCGCCTTGGTCGTCGTTAAGCCATTGCACTACGCCGAAGCCAATAGCGGCCACCAGCACAATGACCGCCAGAATTGTCAGCACTTTACGCATGAGTGCTAGCAATACGCCTTTTTAGCGGAGCTTGCAATAGTCTTCGCCACTTCCTCGGCGCTTTCCTGTGAGCGCCCCTGGGCGACCAGCTGCCCGGCAATCGCCAGCGCGATGACTTCACGCTCCTCCTCCGGTGCGTCCGCACATGCCGCGCGACCTGTGCCGATGAGCTGATCCTCCACCCCATCAACATCGATTCCCGCTTTTTCCAGCGCTCCGAGGTATGAATCGTCCGCCTCGCTGAGCTTCATCTGCCCATCGGGCGCTTCGTCCACGCGCTTAGCTTGGGGATCTGTAATCTCCGGCGCAGACTTTTCACTCGACTTCGGCGCAGAAGTCTTCGTGCTTGACGACGTCGTGGAGGTCTTCGTAGTCGTTGACGAGGTGACCTCCGAAGACTCCACTGTGGAGCTGCCACAGGCGGCCACTCCGAAGGTCAGCAGCGCAACAGCTGTGGTTGTAGCCAGTGTCCGGAAGGACTTGTTCATGGACATTTGTCTATCCCTTATTCAGTGCCCTGCTTTGGTTGGCTTACTTGTCATCACCGTTGTCGGCGGCTGGGGCCGGCGCTTCTGGCTTATTGCGCTCTTCGACAATCTTGCCGTTGAGCTGACGGATCCAGCCACCCTCGAACTGCTGCTCAAGACCGCCGGCCTTGACTGGCTGCAGTGGGCCGACCGGGTAGCCGAACGGGCCATTCTCGTAGCCAGTGCTGCCCCAGTGGTCAGTGATGTCGTTGGAGCGCACCGGCTGTGCACCAGTTTCCGGAGTCCAGTAAATGGCACCGTGTTCGAAGCGCTGGAAAGCGCCGCGGGCGAGCTTGACCTCGTCGCCGTCGACAGGCAGACCCAGATCGGACTCAGCGCCACCGAGCTCCTTGTAGACACGGCCGATTTCACCACGCACGATGCGAGGTTCTTCGCCGCCGATCTTGACGATGGTGCCACCCTGGAAGTCCTGGGCGACACCGCCCGGAATATCGCGGTGGTTGGCGACTGGGTAGCCCAGCGGACCGGTCTCGAAGCCGGCCTTGCCCCAGACGTTCATAATGTCGCCGGTGACTTCGTGGGCTCCGCCTTCCGGAGTCCAGTAAATCGAGCCCTTTTCGAAGTGAACGAAGCGTCCCGAGCCATCCGGCGTAGCCAGTTCGTTGGTCACTGGGTAGCCGAGCGGCGAGGACGGACCACCGAGCTCGTTGTAACGCGAACCGATGCGCCCCCAGACCACATGTGCCCCGGAATCCGGGTGCCAGTAGGCGGTACCGCCGGTGAAGTCCTGAGCCACGCCATTCTTGGCGACACCATACTCATCCGACAGGCAGGTGCCAATTCCCGGCAGAGATGCAACGGCCTTCTCAATCTCGCCGCCTACACGGCAGACAGCGCCACGATCGGACTCCGGCAACTGCAGTGCATCGGCCAGCGTTGGCCAGGCCTGACTGACCTCGAATTGCCAGTACGGCCAGGTGTGAGTACCCGAGCTCCGGAAGTTCACAACCGGCTCGACGCCCTTTTCGCGAGCATTTCGGATGAAGGTCTCACTGGTCATGCGGGAAAGTACTTCCAATGCGTAACCGGTCGGATTGTCCGGCTTCGTCGGATCGATCTGCGACGGCACGTCCCACTCACCGGTGTTGCCGTTACCCGCCGAGATGTACAGCGACATGCCCTTGAGCTTGTCGATGTTCAGCTTCGGATCATTGTCCTTCCAACGCTGCGAACCGAGCGGGCCCCACATCTTCGTCGCGTCATAGCCACCGGTGTTCTTCATCGCCAGAGAGATTGCCTGCGGCATGCCCGGCGAAGTCATATCCAGGTAACCAGAGAGGCTACCGGCAAACTTCCACAGCTCCGGAGAGTGTGCTGCAACGTTGTAAGCACCGGTAGCTCCCATGGAGATACCGATGATGCCGCGTTCATCGTTGCCGCGGAAGCCGTTGGTGATAACCGGCACGAGCTCCTTAGTAATGAAGCTCTCCCACTTGTAGTTCTGACCGTTATCCGGCTGATCCCAGTCAGAGTAGAAGGACGATGTACCGCCGGCGGGCATAACCACCAGGACATTCTTGTCCTCGTAGAAGCGTTCGATATTGGTAGCGCGAATCCAACCGGAGTAGTCATCAAACGATGCCATACCGTCAAGGTGGTAGACGCTCGGGAATGTGCGCTCCTTGTCGCGGTACCAATCGCGCGGCAGCAAAATCTCAACCTGAATTGGCTTCTCCGGCATGGCAGCCGAGCGAATGTGCGCAATGACGTGGTGATCTGTGTACCACTCGACCTTGTCTACGCTGACTCCGCTGGGCAGGTTCGCCACTGCGGGAGTATCGACTTTAAATGGCGTACGCTCCGGCCCTGGCATCGGCTTCGGCATACCCAGGCCAGGTAGCTGCGCACCAGCAGCTTGCGCTGCTTCAGCGGCCTTAGCAAGGTCTCCCAGGTCTCCAGATTGAGCCAACTGCCCCTGAACGACCTGAAGTTCCTCGTAGCTAGGCAGACCTGGCTGAGCTGGCTCGGGAGCCGCCACTGCAGCAGGGGCACCGAGAGCGAGAGTCAACGGTAGTGCCAAAAGTGCGGTCAACGCCCGCGATGACTTCCGGCTGTTGCCGAGGCCACCACGGAGGAATCTAGCGGTTACGCGCATAAGAGGGCTTCCCTTTACAAAGTCGCTGGTTGAAATTATTTGAGACGTTGAGTGTTGCACCGGTACCAATTAGGCACCTGCAGATAGCATCACGCGGCGCTAGAGCTATGCGTTTACCGTTCGGCTTCGCAGAATTACGTGGTGACCAGCAACGTATCCGAAGGTTCCCCTCCTCCGGCATGCCGCTGCAAGAAGAATCTCACACACGTTCTGCGAAACAAACGGTATAGCTACCTGAATAGCTTCACCCTTTACTTTAAGGTTCGACTCTCATGTTTACCCTCTTACGGGTAAAAACCGTGGAGACACACGCAAAAGGAACTGAATTCAAGCCTCGACAGCGCAACTCTTTGCGCCCCTCTCTAAGCCGTTACCCACACCTTCCGCTCAGCATCCAAACCCGGACTCGACACAGAAAAAAGACCAACCCCAACAAAAGGATTGGTCTTTTTCAAAATTGAGACTTCTTAAGAAGCTAGCCCCTTCAAGCAGTTATCCAGCACCAGAGCTAGGCCAGCACACCAGCGCGCCAGGGCGCCCTGAAAGATTACCGGCTTAAAGCCCCAGCGCCCGAAGAATGTGCGGGCGAGCAAGCGCGGCATCGCGGCCCCACAGCTCCCACGAGTGGATACCGTTCGGGCTGTAGACAAACTGCGCATTGAGGCCGGCAGCGCGAGCATCCTGCTCAAAGCGCTGCGTCGAAGCGCGGGAGACGGACTCCATCACGGCACGCCAGACAGTGTCAGGGAGCTGCGGTGCCGGACGATTCAAGACCTCCGGGTCACTCCACAGGCTCTGAACACCCTGAGCGGAGGAAACATACATCGGCAGTCCCTGGAGCTGGTCGAGCAGCATCGAAGGGTCATGGGCCTGGCGTTCCGCCGAAGCCGGAACCGGAAGACCCCACATGCCAGTCGGATTCACTACACCAGTGCTAGCCACCATTGCAGTGGTACCCGTAGCAACTACCTCGTTGGACATCTGGTAGTAACCAGACAGCGAAGTAACCTGCTTGAACTGGTCACGGTGGCGGGCTGCCAAAGAAACCGCCGCAGCCGCACCCATGGACAAACCAGCGATTGCGTTGCGGTTCGGGTTGACACCAAACTGATCCTGCAGGTAGACCGGCAGCTCCTGAGTCAGGAAGGTCTCCCACTTCTGAATCTTGACTCCTTCGGAAGTCACAGCCGGGGTATTCCAGTCGGTGTAGAAGGAGCCATCGCCAGCAGCCGGCGCAACCAGAGTGATGTTGTCATTGGCGAAGGTCTGAGCAATGTGGCCCGACCAAATCCAACCGGACGCACCCCTATTGAAGCCCCACAGACCGTCGAGCATGTACAGGGACGCATCGCCGCCACCAGTAGCCGCCTTAATCTGAACCGGAATATTGCGGTTCATAGCCCGCGAGAAAACCTGGCAGTACTGAACCCACCAGTTGTATGGATCCCACTCACAGCCTGGACGCAGTCGATCACGGTTTGGATCAGCACTTGCATCCTTCGCGGATGCGAGCATGATGCCGCCAAAGACCATCGCAACCGCTACGAGGGCAGCTACGACCTTCACTGTGAAGTTACGACTCACTGCAGTAAAGCTCATCGTTCTCCTCTTTACTTTCGGACTTACCTCCGCGCCAGACTTTTCGGAGGCAGTCGCTTACGCGAGCTTTCGCTTTCTGCTTCCAGTTGTGACGCGACAACTGGAGACTCCACAAAAGAATCTCGAGTATGTAACGATACTCAATCGTTTCCCTACATCCAAGTTTAAATCGTAATCATTCCGTAATATTTCTCACATTTCCCCTCAAAACTATTCGCCACAAGGAGAAACTCTGTTTACCAGCGAGGAATTACAAAATTGTAATTCCGCCCCCGACTAATCCGTAGGACTGACTGAGAAACCTAAAACACGCCTACAAGAACCCCAAACACAACATAAGTATTAGCTAGGCACAAAAAAGCCCATGCACCCCTCGGTGCATGGGCTTTCAGCTACCAATCGAAACCGACGAAAAACCGACGGAAATCGCAGTTCGCTTAAAGGGAAAAGAACAGGGAACTACCCCAGAGTCGGAACAGCGTAGACAGCGATAGCAATGGACAGCAGCCACAGGACGGCCAGTGCCTGCAGCGGTCGGTCCTTGAGCGCAATCTCATCCGGGCTTCCCGCATCACCACGGTCAACGTCAGCTGCGAAGCGCAGGATGGCCACAGTGAATGGAACCATCGAGATCTCGTACCAAATAGCCGAAGTCGACGAAGTGCCCGGCGCGCGGCCCATCTCAAAGCCCCACAGCGCGTAGCTCAGCACCACGGCGGTCGCAGCGAGGGTCCACACAAAGCGCAGGTAAGTCGCGGTGTAACCCTGCAACGACTTACGAATCTTCTTACCCGTGCGCTCCGCCAACAGCAGCTCAGCGTAACGCTTACCGGCTGCCATGAACAGCGAACCAAAGGCGGCAACCAGCAAGAACCACTGGGACAGGTTGATGTTGGCTGCAACACCGCCGGCCATTGCGCGCAGCATGAAACCCGAGGACACCAGCGCAATATCAATCACCGGCTGGTGCTTCAGGCCAAAGCAGTAACCGAGCTGCAGTGCAATGTATACAGCCACAACAATTGCTAGCCCCGGCCCCTCAGAGGCAAACCAGGACACCGCAATCGAACCAATAATCAGTGCGACCGCCATAATGTACGCCATGCTAACCGGCAGTACGCCAGCGGCAATTGGGCGGAAGCGCTTGGTTGGGTGCGCCCTGTCAGCTTCGACATCGCGGGCATCATTAATCAGGTAAATCGACGATGCCGCCAAACAGAAGGCCACAAACGCCACCAGGATGTCGACGGTCAGCGTACCAATCGAACGTCCCGAGTCCATAATCTCGTTGCCGGCTGCCAGTGGAGCCGCAATGACCAGGACATTCTTCACCCACTGCTTCGGGCGAAGCGCCTTGATCATGCCGTCCAGCAGATTCTTCGGCGGATGCCCCTGCGGGTGCGCAGGCTCATCGATACCGGAAGTGTGCGGCTCGGACCCAATCCTTGATTGAGAAGCTTGCCGCTGGTTGGCCGACACATTGGCCAAGTTGTCGTTCTCCGCCTGTGTCACTGTGCATTCCTTTCCGCAATGGAGGGCTGTCCACCCTGGTTATGCTGCGCCTTTTTCGGCTCGATGACCTTATCACCTATCTTGTCCACCGCAAGAGCAGTGGCTGTACCCAGCGCTGCTCCGAGAGCAACATCGGTTGGGTAATGCACTCCCAGCACCAGGCGGGAGAGCATAATCGCCGGCACCCCCACGGCCGGTGCTGCCGGGTAACCCAACTTTGCAATCCCCACCAGTGCCGCCGTCGTCGACGTCGCGTGCGAGGACGGGAAACTCAGCTTGCTCGGCGTACCAACGCCGATTGCTATACGACGGTCATGCGGACGCGGGCGACGGACAATGCGCTTAAGCACCACCGATGCCGCATGCGAGGTAAAGGCGGCCACACCGACCTTTGCCCAGCCAATGCGTCGCTCTTTATCCACCGCCGCCCCGAGGGCAGCGAGCCCCATCCACCCAAGGGCGTGCTCACCGAAATAGCTCATGGCACGCGCGGTGGGCAGCACACCCGGGACGTCGTTAAGCGTGTGCTGAATATTAACGAGAACGTCGGACTCGCCGAACGGATCGCCTTTAATTTTCGAAGACATTCGCCCAGGCCTTCCTACTGGTCAGATCGTCATAGGCTGCGCGGTAGCGTGCCTGCATTTGCTCGAACCGCTCCTCAACCTGCTTTTGCAGCTCCCAGGATTCTTCCAGCAGAGCCTTGGCCTTGTCGCGGTCACGCTGGCGATACACCACGCCACGGCCGTCAGCGGTGGTGACCGTTGCGCCATCCAGACGCGACAGGGAGAACCAACGAGCCTCCAGCGGCGCCAGATTTGCCTGCGGCACCGCATGGTGCTCGGAGTTTTCCGGGCGCACGCTGTGAAGCAAGCCCTTGGCCAGCCAACCGACCTTCTTCAGCTTGCCCAGGCGACCACCGACATCCTTTGTCGGAATCCCCGGAATACCGGAGGGCTTTGGCAGATCACCTGCGCTCGGCAGCACAACCGCGTCGGGGAAGCTCTTGCGCAGGGCATTGATGCGCGGCAGCGAAGATTCGAGAATGTCGAACAGGTGCTCCGGACCTGCCAGGAAGTCCTTCATGGCTTCGTTCTGGATGGCAACCGTGGAGTACTCCAGGCACAGGAGGTGCTTGAAAGTGGCCTTGCGCATGGAACGCACGATACCGGCAGCATCGCCCTCGTGCTGGAGAGCAGCGACAATCAAGCGGTTACGCAGGTGGAAGTACGCCTGCCAGTCAATGGCGTCGTCCTTGTCCGACCAGGCCATATGCCAAATTGCGACGCCCGGCCACGTAGCCGTCGGAAAGCCTGCCTTACCTGCGCGCAAACCGTATTCGGCATCGTCCCACTTAATAAACAGTGGCAGCGGCTGACCGATCGTCTCAGCAGCGACGCGCGGAATCAGGCACATCCACCAGCCGTTGAACTCGACATCAATGCGGCGGTGAAGATCCTTCGAATCAACAACCTCACCGGTGGCGTTGGTGCCGTGCTCCCCGCGATCGCGCAGGGGGTGCGAATAAAAGTCGTGGTCATAGTGGACGTGCGGAGCGGAAGTCCACATGAAGTCATGGCGGCCGATGACTTCACCCATCGAGTGCAAGTGGCTGCGCTCCTGCAAGTTCAGCATCTGACCGCCGACCAGCATCGGGGACTTCGCGAACCGGCCGACAGCGACCGCGCGCAGAATGGAATCCGGTTCGATGGCGATGTCGTCATCCATGTAGAGGATGAACGGGCTATCGGTCGCACGCTTCGAATCCGAATCCGGCCCACCCAGGGCCTCGTACATAATGCGGGAGTACCCGCCAGAACCACCGAGATTTCCCTGCGGGAAAATACGCAGGCGGTCACCAAAGTGCTCGGCGACAGCATCGAAGCCCGGCTCATCTGCCGGGTGCTTGGTGCCCTGGTCAGGCATCAAGACAGCATCGATGATGGCATCGACCTCAGGATCCGAGGACAGCGCCTCAAGGGCAGCAACTGCGTCGGTCGGGCGATTGAACGTCGGGATACCGATAGTGACGCGCCCCTCCGGCGCCGGATGCTCCGTGCCGTCCGGGTACGTCTGGCTCGGCGCCTCGATGTCGGAGTACCAACCTGCGGAGTGGATTACCACGTCCGTCTCACAGGTGAGGTCGAACCAAATCCAGCCGCCGTCTTCAAATTGCGTCAGCGGTACTGGGATTTCGCAGACGTGCACATCCTTGCCGTCCACCTTGGCTTCTGCACCTTCGGCCGCCGCACCCAGGTCACCGACAACTTCGCCGGTCACGGCGATGCGTGCACCGTCAATCTTCGAACGGTAAATGTCCACGCGCGCAGTACCGGACAGTTCCAGGCGCAGGACAACATTGTCCAGATTCGTCCACCGGCGCCAGTAGCTGGCCGGAAAAGCATTGAAGTAGGTTTCAAAACTAACTTCATCACCCGCCGGAATAGTGGCTGACGTGCGCGAATGCGCTTGCACACGACCGGCATTAGTCTCCGGCTCAACCAAGTAGAGCGAGCGGACATCACGGGGCTCACCCAACTTTGGCAGCAAAATCCGCTGCAGGCGTTCAACGGCAAGGCTTGACGACGTTGTCGGGGTATGTGTCCGCTTTTGTTCAGGCTGTGATGCCATGAGACGTATCAACCACTTTCCGAAAGGTCTACCGGGGGTGTCGCCGCCGATAAGTTACCGACGTTTCTATCTCATAGCATCCTAGTGCCCGTGGCGGATTGCCTCTTGTTGCCACGCTAGCGACAGCCCAGAATGTGAAAGCCCCTACGCGCTGCGGACTATCTGCTGCGCATAGGGGCTTTTTCGTTCAGGCTCTAGTTTTAAGCTCCGAGGAAACCTTCGATGCGGGCCTTGGAGTTCTGGAGGTTACGATCCCAGGTCGGCCAATCGTGGATACCGGTCTGCTCGTATTCAAACGTCGCATCCAGACCGGAGGTACGAGCACGCAACTCAAACTCGCGGGTGGACAAGCGGGACAGCGACTCCAGCGCAACGCCGCCGGCCTTCGGGACGACCCGGTAGAGGTTCTTCGGGTCGCGAACCTCATCCGGAACACCATTTGCCGAGGTAATTACCAGATCCAGCCCCTTCATCTTCTCGACGTTCAGGTACGGATCATTGCGGACACGCTCCGCTGACATAGGCGCACCCCACATGTCGAAGGAGCTGTAGCCAGCCGACAGCTGAGCAGCCTCAATTGCAGTGGTCATACCCGGCGCAGTGGTGTGCAGGTAACCGGAGAAGGCAAGAGCCTGACCGAACTGGTCTCGGTGGTTGTATGCCAGCGACAGTGCAGCAGATGCACCCATGGACAGACCTGCAATGGAGTTACCAGTGCGAGAAATGCCGAACTCACGCTCAAGGTAAACCGGCAGTTCCTGGGTTAAGAAGGTCTCCCACATGTTTACAAACGGACCGTGCACACTAACCGACGGACGCTTCCAGTCGGTGTAGAAGCTACCGCCGCCACCACCTGGAATAACCAGGTTGACGTTGGATCCCTCAAAAGTACGTGGGGCGTTACCGTGCTCCACCCAGTCAGAGGCATCAGCCGGGCTACGCAGGCCATCTAGCAGGTAGAGAGCCTTGTTACCACCATTGGCAGAGGCCACAATCTGGACCGGAATATTACGATCCATGGCCGGCGAATAGACCTGGCACTTCTGAGTGAAGTACTGGTACGAATCCCATTCACAACCCGGGCGCAGCGAGCCTCGGTCACCTGCCGCGCTCGCTGCCGGCGCCATGGTCAATGCAGACGCAGCCACAGCTACTGCGGACGCAACGGCTGCAACCTTTCGGCGCCAACCACGGAAAGTAGAGGTGATTTTCACGTGTGCATTCTCCTCACAATGTGCGATTCCCCACGGCCGGTGGGAGCTATCAGGCGTGTTTCCTCTTCAGGGAATTACCTTAAGAAACAGTAAGTCTTCGACAAACTTACCCGCATTCACTGTTGTTTTCAAAAGCACACCGAACTCGTGACCGCAAAACTAGTGCCCGCGCTCCTGCTCGATTGCTTCGCCGTCGTTGAAGAACGGCGCAATCTTGTTGTCGAACATCGACAGTGCGGAGCCGATGGCCATGTGCATGTCCAGGTACTGGTAGGTGCCCAGACGACCACCGAAGAGAACCTTATTCTCCTGCGCTTCTGCTGCGGCGAGCTTGCGGTAGGCCTCCAGCATCTCGCGGTCTTCCGGAGTGTTGATCGGGTAGTACACCTCGTCGCCATCGTCGGCGAAGCGGGAGTATTCCTTAACAATTACCGTCTTGTCCTTGACGTAATCGCGCTCCGGGTGGAAGTGGCGGAACTCGTGGATACGGGTGTACGGCACATCCGCGTCGTTGTAGTTCATCACTGGAGTGCCCTGGAAGTCGCCGGTGTTGACAACCTCCATCTCGAAGTCCAGCGTGCGCCAACCCAGCTTGCCCTCTGCGTAGTCGAAGTAGCGGTCCAGCGGGCCGGTGTAGACGACCGGGGCGTCCGGGGAGACAGCGCGCAGTTCGTCACGTACCTCGAACCAGTCGGCGTCGACAACGACGTCAATCTTGTCGGAGGTCACCATGTTTTCCAGCCAGGCGGTGTAGCCGTCGACAGGCAGGCCTTCGTAGGTGTCGTTGAAGTAGCGGTTATTAAAGGTGTAGCGAACGGGCAGGCGGGTGATGTTGCCAGCCGGCAGGTTCTTCGGGTCGGTCTGCCACTGCTTGGCGGTGTAGTGCTTGACAAAGGCCTCGTACAGCGGGCGACCAATCAGGGAGATGGCCTTTTCCTCAAGGTTCTTCGCGTCACGCGGATCCAGGCCATCAGTCTGGTCCTTAATCAGCTGGCGAGCTTCGTCCGGGCTGTAGTACTTGCCGAAGAACTGGTTGATCAGCCCCAGCCCCATCGGGAACTGGTACGCGGTGCCCTTGTACATAGCGAACACGCGGTGCTGGTAGTCGGTGAAGTCAGTGAACTGGTTGACGTAGTCCCACACCCTCTTATTAGAGGTATGGAACAGGTGCGCACCGTACTTGTGCACCTCGATGCCAGTCTCCGGCTCTGCCTCCGAGTAGGCGTTGCCGCCGATGTGGTTGCGGCGTTCGACAACGAGCACGCGCTTACCCAGCTCGTTGGCGGTCCGCTCAGCAACGGTCAAACCGAAGAAACCCGAGCCGACCACGATGAGGTCGTAGGTGTTGTCCTTGATGTCCTGTAGGGACTTCGGAGCAAATTCATTGGCAGTGGTGTTCTTTTCGCTACTCACGCCTTAAAACCTATTGCATTTCCATCCGGTTTGCGGGTGTACACGCGGGCTTTACGACGTCCACGTGAGCCCGGCCCAACGTTCGTTTGGTCACATTATTCGATAATTTTCCCAAAATTAACGGGGAAACACAGATGTCTCACTAGATTTTTTTAGTCACACTGGTAACATCCTCCTCAGAATTTTCTGTTGCTTTGCAACTTTCCTTCCCTTCGGCCCCGGGTAGACCTCGGGTCGATAACCCTGTACCCCATTTTTTTGGAGCTTTTACCGTGCCAACTCGCCGTCGCATCAATGCCCCGTCGATGGGCCGTCGCACCTTCCTCTATGGACTGGCAGCTACTACTGCCGCAGCTCCACTAGCAACATGGGGTATTCGCCAGGCCCCTACCCTGGTTGAAAGCCCAGGCGTAGGCTCCATCGCAGCCAAGATCTCGACATCGCCGCTGGTTGACGCTGTCACGATGATGATTGACGACGCAGCCGTCGGCACGCATGCCATTACCGATGCCCTGCACCCGCTTCGCGGATTCGTGAAGGACATCACCCGCGACGAACCGTTCTCCCAGTTCGCCCTGACCTGGCCGGGCGATGACAATCTGCAGCTCTACGTTCGCGCCGAGCGCGAAGACGGCAGCTTTGGCCCGTGGTTCCACGCTGATTCACACGGTCCGATGAATAACTCCGGGCAGTCCGGCACCGAGCTGCTGTTCGTTGAGCCCACCCGTCGCGTGCAGGTGTCGACTGTCGGCCTGAACCTCCTCGAGGGCCTGGATCCCCGCAACATCATTGGTATCGACAACCTTGACCCCGCCACTATCGGCGATTCCCTGCAGGACCTCGTCAGCGCTACGGCCGCGTTGTCCCTCAACGCCGTCCAGGCAGTTTTCATCGACGGCGTAGAGCAGGCCGGCGAGGTTATTCAGCCAGTTGCGTACGAGTCGTCGATTGCCGGTGCGCCAAATGTAATCAGCCGTGCAGCGTGGGGCGCAGATGAGTCCATCCGCAGCGGTTCGAGCTCCTACAGCACTTTCAAGGGCACGTGCATCCACCACACCGCGGGTTCCAATAACTACTCAGAGTCCCAGGGACCAGCCATTGTCCGTGGCATTTATGCCTACCACGCACAGACGCTGGGATGGGGCGATATTGGCTACAACGCGCTGGTCGATAAGTACGGCAACATCTACGAGGGCCGCTACGGTGGCCTGGACAAGAACATCGAGGGCGCACACGCAGGTGGCTTCAACAACGGCACCTTCGGCATCTCGGTGATGGGCAACCACGATCAGCTGGAGATTCCGGATGCGGCTGTGACTGCACTCGGCGAGATGGTCGGCTGGCGCATGAAGGTCGGTGGCGTCGATCCGATGTCCACCGCTGCGCTGACCAGCGCCGGCTACTCGAAGGCACGCTACAGCTCCGGCCAGGCCGTGAACCTCCCGGCCATCTTCGGTCACCGCGACACCGGCTACACCTCCTGCCCGGGCACCTTCGGCTACCAGCAGATGGATGCCATCCGCGCTGCAGCCAAAGCCAAGTTTGATGGTGCCGGTGGAGCGGATATTGCCGGCCGCTCGACGGATCCGAACAACCAGGACGGAGAGGCCGCCAGCATTCCGCCGATTCCGGGCACCGGCGAGTCGGGCGACAACGGCGGTTCCCTCGGAAACGTGGAAACGCCCACGCCAGGCGAGGTTGTTGGTGAGTTTCTAACTGAATCCCTGCCAACCAACCCTGCCGAAGCTACGCAGGCCTGGTTCGCACCTCAGAACTAAGTCCCCCGCTCATCCAATCCAGGCATAACCACATCACGTTTGTGGTGTAACACCAGATCTTCGTAATCACCCAGGAGTTATTACCGTGTTTAGTCGCCGCCGCATCAATCGCCGCGCAGGTGCCAAGCAATCCTTGGTACTCGCTGCCGTGGCGACCCTTGCCCTGACACCCGTTGCCGTTGTCGGCGCAGGCGCCGCTTATGACCTCATCGAGGAAAACGGCGCCGGCCCCATCGACCCGGTTGTCCAGAGCAAGTCGCTTGCAGACAGCGTCTCCGTTCTCGTCGAAGATGCAGCAATCGCAACGCAGTCGCTTGCCGATGAGGCTCATCCCAACCGTGGTGTCGTCAAGGAAATTACCTCCGATACTGAGTTTTCCCAGTTTGCGCTGACGTGGGCCGGTGACCCTGATATCGCCAGCTTCGTCCGCGCCGAGCGAGCAGACGGCTCCTGGTCCGACTGGTTCAGCGTTGACCCGGACTACCCCGCTGAAGGCAATGGCAACGGCCTGAACGGAACGGAGCTCATCTACATCGAGCCAACCAAGCGCGTTCAGGTTTCCACCCACGGACTTAACATCTTCGGTCCGGGTTCCGGCGTGGATCTGAAGGACATCAAGGGCGCTGAGAAGCTGGATTTGTCCAAGCTCAACCTCGACGAGATTAATGCCGAGGGCGCGAAGAAGGCCGTGGAGGATGCCGCTTCCGACTACCAGCAGACTCCGGATGCAGCTCCTGGGGACGCACTCGATGACCCGACTGCTCCGAGCGCTAACGACGCTGCAAATCTGGACTCGCCGAATCTCCCAGTGAAGTGGACGGACATCGAGCCGGTCGCCGATGAACTGCCGATCGACCAGGTCGACGCAGTGCTAATCGACGGCCAGGCTGCTGCATCCGGCATCGACCCAATTGTGGATGCCAAGAATGTCACGGGCATGCCGAAGGTCATTACCCGTGCCGGCTGGGGCGCCAACGAAAATAACCGTTGTAAGGGCGCGGACTACGACAGCAAGCTTGTCGGTGCCACCGTGCACCACACCGCTGGTTCAAACAACTACACCGAGAGCCAGTCCGCTGGTATCGTCCGCGGCATTTACCAGTACCACGCACAGACTCTGGGTTGGTGCGACATCGGATACAACGCTCTTGTCGACAAGTACGGCAACATCTACGAGGGCCGCTACGGTGGCCTGGATAAGAATGTTCAGGGCGCACACGCAGGTGGCTTCAACACCGGTACTTTCGGCATCTCCATGATGGGTAACTACTCTTCGGTTGCTCCCAGTGAGGCTGCACTGAATTCGGTGGGCAACATGATTGGTTGGCGCCTGAAGGTCGCCGGCGTCAAGCCGACCGGCCAGATCCAGATGACTTCGGGTGGCACCAGCTACTCCAAGTACGGATACGGCAAGCAGGTCACTCTGCCGACAATCTTCGCGCACCGCGACGTTGGTAACACCACCTGCCCGGGTGATGCTGGCTACGCCCAGATGAGCAAGATCCGCTCGATTGCCGAGAAGAAGTACAACACCCTCACCAGCGGAAAGATTGATAATGAGGGCCCTGACGGCTTGATTGACCTCCTCGTTCCGCAGGATGAAAAGGACGATAAGACCGCCGAGGACACAGACTCGCAGTCGACCGAATCGAGCACGTCGAGCTCTACTACCTCGACCACTTCGACCACCTCGGCATCCACGGGTACGTCCACAACCTCGTCCTCCGAGAAGTCCTCGAGCGCATCGAGCACCACTTCGTCGACAACGTCGAGCTCCGACTCGACCACCTCGGGTACTTCGAATACCTCGGAGCCAACCGACGCCGCGAACACCAGTGACACTGCTACGGCTGACTCCTCCGCACCGTCGGCAAGCGAGCAGAGCAACTCCTCCTCGCCGAGCGCATCCGACGAGCAGCAGAAGGCACAGGCTCTGGAGACAGTCTCGGGTGCACGTTCGATGCTGGCCTCGGCGCTGGGCATGCTCGGCGCACCGGGGCTGGGACAGACCGCCGATGCGATTCTGGGTGCCGTTGGACGCTCGATTGAAAACGGCCCGTCGATTGCTGACCTGCCGGTTCTGATTGACCAGATCATCACCATCAATGAGCAGAACGACCTGGCCGCCGAATGGCGCCAAGTCACCGAGGAAATGGGCTCTGTTCTCGGCTACGCAATGTCCGGTATCCAGAGCGGTTCTACCGTGGCGAACAATGCTGGCCAGGCCGATGCCCTGCGCTACGTGAAGTTCTCCAACGGCGTAATCACCGATTCCGACACCACCGGCGCTCACGCTATCTGGGGCAAGATTGCTGATGAGTGGGCCCGCCAGGGCTTCGAGGTCGGCAAGCTGGGTGCCCCGACGAAGACCCAGGTGGTCGATGGAAACATCGAGCGCGCTGAGTTCCAGAACGGTTCAATCACCTTCGACCGCACCACCGGCGAAGTCAAGACCGAGCTGAAGTAAACGCTGTCGAGCGCTGGGTGAGCTAGCTGGCGCGGGGAAAAAGCTAGCTAGAACCAGCGCTCCAGCACACGAGCAACACCGTCATCATCATTGGTGGCGGTGATTTCATCTGCAATCTCCTTGACATTGTCAGCCGCATTGCCCATGGCCACACCCGTGCCCGCCCACGACAGCATCTCGATATCGTTCGGCATGTCACCGAAGCAGACCACGTCTTTCGCGGTCGCTCCGACCAGTTCAGACACGTATTCCAACCCGGCGCGCTTAGTCACGCCCGGCGCGGACACCTCCAACAGCCCGTCCGGCATGGAGTAGGTCACGTGCGCCAAGCTCGCGTCAATTGCGGGAGCTACCAGCTCATATAGCTGGGCACTGTTCACATCTGAGTTTCGCAACAAGAGTTTCGTCGCGGGTTCTGACAACACGGCCTCTTCGGCAAGCTCACCGTGCTCATCCGATTCCCACGCATGGTCATAGGACGGCGCCACCACAAAAAGCGCATCGATGGCATCATTCGCCGACGTCCCAGCGCGCTCTGCCGCGATGCCGATTCCACCGATGGATCGCGCCGCTTCGCGCGCATGCTTGACGACGTATCGCAGCGTCTCCGGCTTCAATGTGTTGGCGGCAACCACTTCATCACGGCCGGAGTCGTAAATCACGGCGCCATTGGCACACACGCACAACGGCTGAACCGGCAGCTGCTCGAGCACTGGTTGCAACCACCGAGCCGGCCTTCCCGTGGCCAGCACCAACGGGGTTCCGCGGCGTAGCATTCGCGTGACGGCCTGTCGCAGGCGGGGAGTTACCCGCTCCCGCGAGTCGATGAACGTCCCGTCAATATCCGAAGCTACGAGTAGTGGATGTAGTCTCTCGGTCACTTCGAACTACTTGCCGTCCTCACTGTTGTCATCTTCACCGTCATTGCAGAACCGGTCGTGCAACAGCTGCAGCGTTGCGGCTACTCCCCCATGCTCGACAGTGTCGATTACCCAATCCGCGTTCTTCAGCAGGGACCAGTCCGCATCGGCCGTAACTACCGGCATGCCGACACGCTGTGCGGCTTCCTCAAAGTTCGAGCGACCGGCAAAAAGAATCGCGGTTTCTTCCTTGCGAGCCTGCTTGCGCAGCGTGCTAACCACCGCATTTGTGACGTCCAGTTTGCTGGCGCCCTCCGGAAGTTCCACGACCTGCAGGTCAACCGACTCCAAAGCCGATAGCTTCGGCTTATCTCCCGGTTCGTGCAGGACAACGATTGTGGCTCCGGCATCGCCGAGCTGCTGCAAGGCCTTCATGGTTTCTTCGCTGATATTGCCCGCGTCGTCGGCAAGCGATGCGGGGTAATCGAAGATGAACGTCTCCGGCTGAGCGGTGATGAGCCTGTTCAAGCGCTGTGGAAGCTTGTCGCGGATCATCATCGACTGGCCGATAAGACGGTGAACGGTCTGCTGCGTCTGTTCGACACCGGAG
Organism: Corynebacterium sp. 5QC2CO; assembly: GCF_024580435.1. Classification (NCBI taxonomy): domain Bacteria; kingdom Bacillati; phylum Actinomycetota; class Actinomycetes; order Mycobacteriales; family Corynebacteriaceae; genus Corynebacterium; species Corynebacterium sp. 5QC2CO. Next base: position 52,766 of record NZ_JANIKI010000010.1, read on the forward strand.
GCGGAGGCCTTCTCTAGTTGCACGTACGCTTCGCGAAACGTCACGCGCATCGAATCCGTGGCAGTACGCACGGACTCCTTGCTCTCCTTGGCGCCAGCGACGACATCATCAGCCATCTGTTCCACAGACTGACGGAACTGCGCCAACAAGGCGGTCGTCTGTTCCTTTCGGCGTGCAGATTCCGCGCTCATCGTTTGCGAGGCATCGAGGAACTGCTGCCTGGTCTGATCGCCGAACTCACGCGCGCTATCGCCGAATTCACGTGCCGACTCGGCTAGCTTTTCCTTGAATGCGGCCAGGTCACCGCGCAAATGACGGATGCGCTGACGCTCTTCTTCGACTTTCAGGTCCTCTGCCTGGGCCTCTTCGAAAGTCGGTGCGCCGCCACCAAGGCGAGCCGGTACCCAGTAGGCGCCCTTCGGCAGGGGACCTTCTTCAGCTGCGTACTCGTCCCAGAGCTGACGGACACCCTGATCCATGATTTCGTGTAGCTTTTCGGTGGCCTCTGCCGGATCGCCCTCCGGGGTCCACGGCGGCAAAACCGTAATATGAATCGGAGTATTACTGCGACCGAGATGCTTGGGGTGCCCCTTCGTCCACACGCGCTGGGATCCCACAATCAGCACTGGGATGATGGGCTTGCCGGTGCGCTGCGCCATACGCACCGCACCCGACTTCAGATTCTTGACTTCAAAGCTGCGCGAGATAGTCGACTCCGGGAAGATGCCTACCAACTCGTCGTTTTCCAGCTTCTCGCAGGCCTCTTCGAAGGACTTGGAGCCGTCAGTGCGGTCGACCGGGATGTGCCTACAAGCACGCATGATTGGTCCTGCGATCGAATGGTCGAAGACTTCCTTCTTCGCCATAAAACGGACAAAACGGCGGTGCTTGCGGAATGGAATACCGACATAGGTGAAGTCCATGTATCCGGTGTGGTTAGTAACGAGAACGGCGCCAGAGTCTTTCGGCACGTTTTCCCAGCCCTTAACGGTGAACTTCAAACCTTGGGCAAAGAAAACGGTGCGCGCCAATCCGATAATCGTTAAGTACACAGGATCCTTGAACATGGCCTTTACTCTACAATCTTTCGCACCCCTTAGCGGGGCAATATGTGCTGGTATCTGAGACCCGTGAATATATGTCGTTACAGGTCAATATCGAAGTGTAAAACCAGGTAAATCCCCAAACATCCCCTCTTGCACGCACTGCACACCTGCCGTAGAGTTTCTGCTCATCCCGCAGCCATTTTTACCACCCCCGTTATGGGGTGAGCTTTGTTGGTGTGATTTCATTCTAAAAGTAGTAAATCTCTATTAACATACCTATCTACCTGCGGAAAACCAGACAACATTTTGGGGCAGGCTTTCTTGGCTTTTTGACCCGTTGTTTATATCTACGTAACCGTAAGTTACCGCTTACAAGTAAGCCGATTTTTGGTAACCTGAGCCCTGAGCCGAGAAATTCTCTTCGACGAAAAATCAACGCCCCCCACCGGGAAGGATTGGAAAATGTCGTCCTCTTCATCTCTCGCCCCATCTGCAGTTCTAAATAAGGAACAGCATGAAAAGACCTGGGAGAAATTCAGTACCGAGCAATACGACGTCGTCATTATCGGCGGCGGCTCTGTAGGCGCTGGCGCTGCGCTCGATGCCGCAACCCGTGGTTTGAAGACTGCGGTCATTGAAACTCGTGACTTCGCAGGCGGCACCTCCAGCCGCTCCTCCAAGATGTTCCACGGCGGTCTGCGCTACCTGCAGATGTTGGACTTCCGCCTGGTAGCTGAATCCCTGCGCGAGCGCGAACTGTCCATGTCGCACCTAGCACCGCACCTGGTTAAGCCACTGCGCTTCGTCTTCCCGCTGACCCACCGCGTGTGGGAGCGCCCGTTCATGGCATCGGGCTTCTTCCTTTACGACGTCATGGGTGGCGCCAAGCAGGTCCCGATGCAGAAGCACTACTCCCGCAAGGGCACCCTGAAGCAGGCTCCGGGCCTGAAGGAAGATGCCGTGGTCGGCGGCGTTCGCTACTACGACACCCTTGTTGACGATGCCCGTCACACCATGACTGTCCTGCGCACCGCTGCTCACTTCGGCGCTGACGTCCGCACCTCCACTCAGGTTGTCGACTTCGTGAAGGAAGGCGAGCGCATCGTCGGCGCGAAGCTCCTTGACACCGACACCGGCGCCACCACCACCATCCGCGGCAGCGTTTTCGTCAATGCCACCGGTATTTGGTCCGATGAGATTGAGAAGCTGGCTGGCGTCACGGGCAAGTTCCGCGTCCACACCTCCAAGGGTGTCCACATTGTTATTCCGAAGTCCGCTCTTGAGGGCTCGGTGGCAATGACCTTCGTGACCGAGAAGTCCGTCCTGTTCGTTATCCCGTGGGGTGAATACTGGATTATCGGTACCACCGACACCGACTGGACCATGAACCTAGCCAACCCGGCAGCTACCCGCGCTGACATCGACTACATCCTCGATCACGTCAACGCCAAGGTTCGCCGTCCAATTACTTACGACGACATCGTCGGCGTCTACTCGGGTCTGCGTCCACTGGTGGAAGGCGACTCCGACTCCACCACTAACCTCTCCCGCAACCACGCTGTTGCCCACGTTGCCCCGGGCATGGTCTCCGTCGCAGGCGGTAAGTACACCACCTACCGCGTCATCGGCGCCGACACCATTGACGCTGCAGTCCAGGATGTTCCACGCAAGGTACCAGAGTCCGTCACCGCTGATGTCCCGCTACTCGGTGCTGATGGCTACCACGCACTGAACAACCAGAAGCCAGCGCTGGCCAAGCAGTTCGGTATCACCGAGAAGCAGGTCGAGCACCTGCTCAACCGCTACGGCTCCCTTATCTACGAGGTTCTGGCTCCGGCAGCCGAGGATAAGTCCCTGCTTGAGCCGCTGGAGGCCGCTGAGCAGTACATGCGTGCTGAGGTTCTCTACGCAGTGACCCACGAAGGCGCAATGCACCTCGACGACATCCTGGAGCGCCGCCTGCGTGTCTCCATGGAGTACGCACACCGCGGTGTCGACAGCGCCCGGGCCACCGCTGAACTGGTTGCCCCGGCTCTGGGTTGGGACAAGGACACGATGGAGAAGGAGATCAAGGTCTTCATCGAGCGTGTCGAAGCAACCCTGGCAGCTGAGCATGAGCTGACCGACAAGGCCGCTAACGAGATTGCTGCTCACGCAGTGGAGACCCGTGCGGACGTCGACGTCAGCCTCGACCGCTAGTTCATTTCCACACCCTCCCCCCCAGGTGGCCATACTAGTTAGTTCTTGAATGGCCACCAGCGCTGTAGCCACAACGAAATAGCTTCCTTCTTGGAAAACGGCTTCGCACTTCAAGGGACTGATGGGGTCGAAATAAAAGTGCCGGCGAAAAATCCGTTCTCGCCGGCATTTCTTATACCCAAAGAATTTACGTTGCAAGATTCAACGTGACCTCGCCCGGTCACGACTCACAGAGAGTTTCTACATCTCATGGAGACAATCACAGGATCCCAGGCGTTCCTCTGGGAGTTTTTCGGAACCGCCATTCTAATCCTCCTCGGTAACGGAGTCTGTGCTTCTATCAACCTCCAGACAACCCGCGCTGCAAATGCAGGCTGGTTGGGCATTGCCTTCGGCTGGGGTATGGCTGTTTTCGCTGGTGCATCTATTGCCGACGTATCCGGTGGGCACTTGAACCCTGCGGTAACCGTTGCCCTGGCCATCAAGGGCAGCCTGGGATGGGACCTGGTTCCGTACTATGTTGCAGGTCAGCTGTTGGGCGCATTCGTAGGTGCAATCCTGGCTTGGGCCGCTTTTAAGCAGCTGTTCGACGCCAATGGTGTCGACGAAAACGGCAACCCAACCAATGCGAATGCCGAAACTGGCGGCAACTTCTTCACCGCGCCGGTTCACCCAAATAACTTTTGGAATGCCGTCACCGAGTTCATCGCGACGTTCGTTCTGCTCGCATTCATCCTGTTCGGCCCAGCCGGCGGCGAGCTTGGTCCGCTGACCTACTTCGGTGTCTCGTTCATCATTGTGTCGATTGGTCTTTCCCTTGGTTCCCCGACCGGATACGCCATCAACCCTGTTCGTGACCTCGGCCCCCGTTTGGCCTACGCTTTCGTGCTCCCGATTAAGGGCAAGGGCGATGCGAACTGGGCATACGCATGGGTTCCGATTGTCGCACCGATGCTGGCAGCCGTGGCTGCAGGCGCTCTTGCCTTTGCCATCGGATAACGGGAATATGAGAGTTATCGCACAATAAAATATCGCAAGCCTGAACACTCACATTCACACACAATTTCGCTAGGAGTATCCCCCATGATGCACAGCAAATACGTCCTCGCTATTGACCAGGGAACTACTTCCACCCGCTGCATCATCTTCAACCATGACGCAGAGATCGTCACTGTTGCGCAGATGGAACACAAGCAGATTTTCCCGGAAGAGGGCTGGGTCGAGCACGACGCCCAGGAGATTTGGGCCAACACCCGTCGAGTAGTCAGCGAAGCTCTCGCCGATGTCGACCTGCCTTCTGAGGATGTTGAAGCAATTGGCATCACCAACCAGCGTGAAACCACTGTCGTCTGGGACAAGAACACTGGTGAACCGGTTTACAACGCCATCGTCTGGCAGGACACCCGCACGAATGAGATCTGCAAGGAACTCATGGGGGATGAAGGCGCTGACCGCTGGCGTGAGACCACGGGCCTACGTATCAACTCCTACCCAGCCGGCCCGAAGGTGCGCTGGATTCTCGACAACGTCGAGGGAGCTCGCGAAAAGGCTGAGGCTGGCGACCTGCTCTTCGGCACCATCGATACTTGGCTGCTGTGGAATCTCACCGGTGGCGCAGAGGGCGACAACGGCGAAGACGCAGTTCACGCAACCGACGTCACCAACGCCTCCCGTACTCTCCTGATGGACCTCAAGACCCTCGAGTGGGATGAGGACATTTGCCGTGAAATTGGCATTCCGATGTCGATGCTGCCTGACATCCGACCGTCGGTAGGCGACTTCGGCCGTATCCGTGCCCGTGGCTCTCTTGCAGGGCGACCGGTTACTGGCATCCTCGGCGACCAGCAGGCCGCCATGTTCGGCCAGGGCTGCTTCGGCGAGGGTGACACCAAGAACACCTACGGCACTGGGCTGTTCATGCTAATGAATACTGGCGAGAAGCCGAAGTGGTCTGACCACGGACTCATCTCCACCGTCTGCTACCAGGTCGAGGGAGAGAAGCCGGTCTACGCTCTCGAGGGCTCCGTCTCCATGGGCGGCGCACTTGTTCAGTGGCTGCGTGACGAGCTGCAGATGATTCCGAATGCGGCATCCATTGAGAACAAGGCAAAGAGCGTCAAGGATAACGGCGGCGTGTACATCGTGCCGGCCTTCTCCGGTCTTTTTGCACCTCGTTGGCAGCCGGACGCTCGTGGCGTCATCGTCGGTTTGACCCGTTTCGTCAACCGACACCACATTGCCCGTGCTGTGCTGGAGGCTGCTGCGTACCAGACCCGCGAGGTCCTCGACGCCATGGTCGCAGAATCCGACACGGACATCACAACGCTGAGCGTTGATGGTGGCATGACCATGAACGAGTTCCTCATGCAGTTCCAGTCCGACATCCTGAATGTCGCTGTCACACGCCCGAACAACATTGAAACCACGGCCCTTGGTGCGGCATACGCTGCGGGCCTTGGCATTGGCTTCTGGTCGAACCTGGATGAGGTCAAGGCTCACATCACGATTGACAAGAAGTGGCATCCGAAGATGGAGGCCGAAGAGCGCGATCGCCTGTTCCACCAGTGGAACCGTGCCGTTGAACGCACCTACGGTTGGATCGAGGATACGGATGCTGAGGAGGCACCGAAGCCTGAATAAGTCCTCGTAAGAGCCGAAAAATAGCCCGGAAAACCTATTCGGTTTTCCGGGCTATTTTTATTATAAATTCAGGGCTTGTTTGTTATAATAAAATTATTATAACTATCATCCACTCCTCGATTGAAAACAGAAAAGAGCAATCATGCGTCGCGCATCATTTTTCACTGCGAGTGTGGCCACCGCCCTGACGCTGGCACTGGCCACCCCGGCAGCATCAGCAGCCCCAACGGACTTCATCAAGAACCCGCTGGAGCCAACTCCCGACCCGCAGTCCACTGCAATGGTCGAGCTGCCAACCACCCCAGCACCAACCACCACGGTTGACGGTCGCCACGTTACGGTGAACGACGGCTACATGACCTCACAGGATGGCAAGGGCACCCAGATTTACTGGAAGTCCAACACCATCCCGAATGCCAAAGCCACTGTCGTCGTCGTGCATGGCGCTGCAGAACACCTGGGTCGCTACGAGTGGGTAACCGGCAAGCTGCTGAACGCCGGCTACAACGTGTACCGCATTGACCACCGTGGGCACGGCCACTCGGGCCAGGTCGAAGGAACCCCAGTTGCCCGTGGCCATATTGATGATTTCCACTCGCTTGTCGATGACCTGCACATGCTCGTCGAAAAGGCCAAGACGGAGAACCCGAGCACGAAGACCTTCCTGCTCGGCCACTCCATGGGCGGCCTTGCCGTGGACTTCCACGGCATCAAGTATCCGGGCAGTGTCGATGGCATTGTCGCCAACGGTGGTGGCGCTCTTTTCAACCCCTACGGTGGCACGGACGAGGGCGAAACCATCACCCCAGAGGCCATGACCGATGTCCAGCGCGAGGCGCAGCCGACGATTTACCAGCGCCTGCCATTCCAAGACATGACCACATTCAACACTCGCATGCTCAAGGAAGTGCCGAACCGCACCGAGATGCGCGTGCCATCACTACCCGGCAGCGACTTGATTCAGGTTGGCAACCCGCTGGGTGCGAAGACCTCTTCTTCGCAGGCAGTGCGCGATGAGTACGAAACTGATCCATACAACAACTCCAAGCTCTCGCTCGGCATGGCTCAGCAGATGGCTTTTGCCGCCACCTACAACGGCACCAACTCCGTCGACTTTGTTGAGCCGACCCTGGTCATGATGGGTGGCCAGGATGAGATTGCGCCACCGTTCTTCTCGCGCGACTGGTACAACGGCATCTCGTCCACCGACAAGCAGCTGATCGAGTTCGAAGGCCAGTTCCACGAGGTATTCAATGAACCGGCACAGCGCCAGGCCATTGCGACGGCTATTGCCTGGCTTGATGCGCGTATCTAATTGAACGCTAAAAAAGAACCGAGCCACTCCCTAGCAGTTACGAGTTCTCCATAGAGCTAACCCGGTGGAATGAGGGGCGATTGTCTTCTGGCAATTGCCCCTCATTTTCTTTGCTCTGTTCTCTACCCGCTATATAGACGTGCAGTACTTGGCAATACAAACTACTGCGCGTATAGTTGGTATTACAAGGTACTAGGTATGAAAAGTATTCTGCCCGGGCAGATTCCTCCATGCCGCCGGAAAGAAAGCACAACGCAATGCCCAAACGTCCACAAACACAACTGAAGAAAGGGGTACTTGAGCTCGCCATTCTCAAGCTGATTTCTCGCGAAGAGCTCTATGGCGCGGCACTCGTCGCAAAGCTCAACGCCTACCCCCACCTCAGCGCGCCCGCGGGAACCGTCTACCCCCTACTCTCGCGTCTGACCACCAACGGCCTGATCAGCAATCGCTGGGAGGAATCCCCCAAAGGACCGCCGCGCAAGTACTACTCACTGACAGCCAAAGGAAAGCAAACACTCACGCAACTACATCAGGACTTCATCGACCTATCCGCCGACATGACCGCACTATTTTCCGAGGAGCCCCAATGAACACCTACCTCACCGCCATTGACCACAAACTGCGCGAAATCGGCATATCGCACGCACAACGCAAGGCGATCATCGCCGAGCAAAAGAGTCTTCTGCAAGAGCTTAACGACGTCCACGCGGACCTGACCGAAGAACTGGGAACGGCGACCGACTACGCTGAGCAAGTCGCCGAACAAGTTGGTGAACCAAGCACTTTGCTACGCTACCTCAGCAACCCACTTCGAGCATTTTCCAAGCGCGGTCGCGCTTCCCTGTGGAACATGGACGACCCGCGGATCCTCCAACCTCACCTGTTGGGTTTTGGCTGGTCTATCAATTGGGCTGCAGTAGCCACCAAGCTGGGGATTGTCCGCCCGGACGATATTGACAGTGAGGTTATCTCTGAAATTCCGGCTCGCGCACTGCAGGCGACCGCTTTTCTCCCCGCGGCTGTGACGGTTGCGCACGGAGTCGCCCTGGCTATGTCCTGGAAGCAATTGCCTTCAGAAGTCCACACAAAATGGAAGCTAAACGGCAAGGCAGTTCAGAAGACAGCACCGAAGGAAACTCTGCTTCTTCCCTTCGTGGTTTCTACGGTCGGAGCTGGATTCTCAGCTGCTTCGCTGCTCAATGCAGATGACCGCGAAGATACTCTGCGCGTTGCATCCCTAGGCGCGCTCGCAAGCACAATTGCGCCATCTCAGCTAATCGGTGTCCTCTCGGAAGAAAACTCCAAGCTCAATCCGGCATTAGTCCAAGCTGGTGTTGCCGTGGCATCGGTCGCGGCTTCGGCCGCATGCCTTGCCCTTCCTCTCTTCGCTGGGCTGAAGGCTACGTGGAAGAAAGCTGGGGTGGCTTAAATCACGGTGCAGGGGACATCAGCAGGTGAAAGACTCATCAGAAAGATTGTTGTAATCCGAATGTTGTAAACAACCTCTACCACCTCAAGTGAGGCTATCCCCTTGGTTCAGGTGTGTTTTTAGTTGTGTTTCTACACTCAACCTTCCTGGTGTTTTTACCTTCTCAATCCCCCAATTAATTTTTTAGCGCAATTACACGACTCACGCCCGAAAAAGCCACTTCACGACACCTATGTCACCTCGTGCCAGCTGTGGAGGTGGCATGAGGTGACATAGGTGTCGTGAAGTCGCGGAAGAGCTGGGTCAGGGCCGCACCAACTTAACCGGCTCACTTAACCGGCTCGAGAACTTCCTTGCCCATCATGAACGGACGCAGCGCCTCCGGAATCACCACAGAACCATCGGCCTGCTGGTGGTTTTCCAGAATGGCGACCAGCCAACGCGTCGTGGCCAGCGTGCCATTTAGGGTGGCGCAGTACTGCGACTTGCCATCGGCATCGCGGTAGCGGGTCTTCAAACGACGAGCCTGGAAAGTCGTGCAGTTCGACGTCGAGGTCAACTCGCGGTAAGTGTTCTGCGTCGGCACCCATGCCTCGGTATCGAACTTGCGGGCAGCCGATGCACCCAGGTCACCACCAGCAACATCGATGATGCGGTATGGAACATCGACCGCGGCCAGCATCTCGCGCTCCATGTTCAGCAGCTTCTGGTGCTCTGCCTCCGCCTGCTCCGGCGGACAGTAGGAGAACATCTCCAGCTTGTCGAACTGGTGCACGCGCAGGATACCGCGGGTGTCCTTGCCGTAAGAGCCCGCTTCACGACGGAAACAGGAAGACCAACCAGCGTAGCGACGCGGCCCCTCCGACAGGTCAATAATCTCGTTGGAGTGGTAGCCGGCCAGCGCAACTTCCGAGGTACCGACCAGGTAGAGGTCATCTTCCTGCAGGTAGTAGATCTCATCGGAGTGCGCACCGAGGAAGCCAGTACCCGACATGGTCTCCGGACGAACCAGCACCGGCGGCACCATCAGCTGGAAGCCATTCTGAGTTGCCTTCTGAGCAGCCAGGTTCATCATGGCCAACTGCAGCATGGCACCGTATCCGGTCAAGAAGTAGAAGCGGGAGCCGGAGACCTTGACGCCGCGCTCCATATCAATAAGGCCCAGCGATTCGCCGAGGTCCAGGTGATCCTTGGGCTCAAAGTCGAACTGTGGAATCTCACCGATTTCCTCCAGCACGACAAAGTCATCTTCACCACCGGCGGGCGCACCCGTAACGATGTTGCCAATCAGGTACTGCAGGCGCTCGACCTCAGCCTCAGCTTCCTTCTGCTCCGCTTCGGCTGCCTTCACGGCGTCGGAAAGCTCCTTGGCCTTCTCCAGCATGGCCGGGCGCTCTTCCTTCGACGCCTGACCAATCTTCTTGCCGAAGCCCTTCTGCTCCGAACGCAGCGCGTCAGTGGAGGCAATAACCTCACGGCGCTTAGCGTCAGCTTCCAGCAGCTGATCGACCAATGCCGGGTCCTCACCACGGGTGCGCTGGGACTCGCGGGCTACTTCAGGGTTTTCGCGGAGAAATTTGAGATCAATCACGTCACCCAGAGTACCTGGTTTACGTCGGCAAGCAGGCACAAGGCATGCTAGAGCGCCGCTTCCGCTCCTGAGGCGACCAGCATCGCGCCGAGGACGAGGAAGATTACGCCGGCGACAGTATCAATCCACGGCCCTGCCAGCACCATTCGCTTGACGACGGCATCCGTCGACACCACGACTGCGATAAATAGGAAGAAAGCGATTTGGGAGACAATCAGCACCAACGTACAAAGCACAAGCGTCCCCACGGATGCGCCTGCGGGAATGAACTGTGAAAGCACTGCCGTGAGGAAGAGAACAATCTTCGGGTTCGACATGTTGGTGAAAAAGCCCTGGCGGAATGTCGCCTTCGGCGACCGGAGCGCCTCGCTTCCCAGCGCTGGTGCGGCACCGGCGCGCAGTTCGCGGAGGGTATTGATGCCTGCCTTGGCCATGCTGATGCCCATGTAAATGAGATAACAGCCACCGACGAGCTGGATTACGCCCATCAGCAAAGGATTGGCGGTGATGACAGCTGCGAATCCAAATACTGTAAGCGTGATCCAGATAGCGGCTCCAGTGCTAATACCCGCTACTGCTGCGATGGCGTGCTTACGGGATTTAGTGGCAAGACGCAGAATAAGGAAAAGATCCGGCCCTGGTGAGGCCATTCCTAGAATGTGGACGCCCAGCAGGCTGAGTAGTGCAGTCCAGGTCAAGACTCGTGTCCTCGGGTAGCGAACAAATACCGGACTATTGTAGTGCTTGAAGTTATTGAGCAAACTCGGAGCGCAAACTCGGGCAGAGCGTTACCTTGTCCACAGGCTCATTGGCGGTGCACAATGGGGTCACTATGGCTGATGACAATATGAACCAGGATCGCGAGCACGCTGCCGCCACAGACACTGACTCCGGTGCAGGTACTGGCGCAGATGCCAGCGCTGGTGCATCCGCAGCCAGCAACGATGCCAACGCTTCCAGTAACTCGCGTGGAAGCTGGGGAATGCGCGCTTTGTCGACGGCAATGCTGGTCGGCGCCGCGGGAATGGCATTCGCGCTGCAAGCGGGAGTCATCGAGCCACCGAGTGGGCCACTTGGGGGCAGGGGCTCGTCGGCAAGCGCGTCATCGTCGACAACGACGACCATCGTTGACAAGGAGACGACGGCGTTCACCAGCGCAACTGCGGGCAACTGTCTGGACTGGAACCTGGCAGAAGATTTGAATGTTTCTGACTTCCGCGTGGTGCCCTGTGAGCAGCCACACGCTTATGAGGTCGCCAAGAAACTGAACCTCGCCGATTACGAGGAGCATCCGGGGCAATACGCAAAAACTGCCAATTACCCGACAGCGGACAATTTGGTGGCTCTGCAAAATGGCGTGTGTCGTGACACTGTCACTGAATACCTGGGCGGCCAGTACGATCCAGACGGTCGATTTATCACGGCGCCGATTATTCCTTCGCCTAGCCAGTGGGAAAAGGGTGACCGAACCTTCCTGTGCGGTATCCAGGTCGTCGATGAAGACGGCAACACGACGCACATGTCCGGTCCTGCGGCCGGGCAGGATCAGTCCCGCGTGTTCGAGGGCGGCCGCTGCGTGACATTGGACGAAAGCGGCGCCATCCGCCAGGTGCCTTGCGTGGAAGATCACCTGATGGAGTCGACGGGAATTGTCAATCTCCGCGACCATTTCGGTGACAACATCCCCACTGACCAGGAGCAAAATGATGTGCTCGCGGAGCAGTGTGTGACTCTCGCGCAGAATTACCTCGGCGGAGACGACCCGCTGTATAACTCAACGCTGTTGCCATTTTGGACCTCACTGTCGCAGGAGTCGCTCAATGCTGGCTCGCGCAGTGTGAACTGCTGGTTGATTAAGGACAATGGCCAGGGCGGGTTCTCCACTCTCAACGGCCACGCTAACGAGTCCTTCACTATCGACGGCCAGCCGCCCGTGGCTCCGCCACCGCGCAATCCACTGCGGGAAGAGCAGGGTGACGCTGGCGCTGGCACTGGCACAGGTGAGGTCGGTGCCGACGGTACTGGTGCTGAAGCAGGCGCTGTGGATAACGCAGTCGCTCCCGCAGGACAGTAGAACAACAGGACATTGCGAGGCAGCACCATAAATGGTTGACGTTAGCCCGGAGCGGTTCGATGCACTTGTCGATGAGGCCATCGACCGCATCCCCACGCAGTTTCTCGACCAGCTCGATCAGGTCATCATCCAGGTCCACCCATATAACCTCGACGAGCCCACACTGCTGGGACTCTACGAGGGGATACCTCTGACCGAGCGTTCTAACAACCACTGGGGTCCGCCTGACCAAATCAGTCTGTATCGCGACATGCTCTGCCGCATCAGCCGCACCGAAGAGGAGCTGGTGGAGCAGATTCGGGTCACTCTCCTGCATGAGATCGGGCATTATTTCGGTCTCGAGGAGGAGGATCTGGACCGTCTCGGCTACGGATAAGTTTGTCCCGCCGTGCACGGTCTAGTTCCTCTCGCGACGCCTTCCCGCCCCGCTTCTTCCCTGTAGCCTTAATAACCATGAGCGACAACTCGAGCGAAAAGCCAGAAATCAGGGTCGGCGATAGGGAGCGCAACGCTGCCATGGAGCGTCTCGGCAATCATTTCGCTGACGGCTACTTGGATGTCGATGAATTCTCCAAGCGCGCCGAAAGTGCTGCTGCCGCTAAAACTCGAGCTGAACTACAAACACTCTTCGCAGACCTGCCCGCTGAGTCATCTCCCGAGAATTCACAGGGCACTCCGGCTAAACCGCAGCACCAAAGTGTCGATCAAGAGCTGCAGACTCTGATGAAAAAGGGCCGCCACCTCAACATTGTTGACTCTGCTGCAGGCATCATCGTATGTGTCTCTATCGTTCTGATGTTTGCGACCAATATCGACAACGCATGGCTCGGCTTTATCGTAGCTGCGGCCGTTGCCCTTATCGGGCGCGCCGTACTGAACATCAATGATGACGAAGAAAAACTCCTCAACGAAATCAACGAAGAGGAATCCAAGCGTCGCACGGAACGCCTACGCCTGGCAGCTCAGAAGCGCCGCGAGATTCAGGAAGGCCAGCAATAACGGCCAGCAGTAACAGTCGCCGCCCAGCTGCCTGTCTAAGGCAACTCGCTGTCGCCCCAACGGCGCACATCCCACGTGCCCGGTTCAATGCCAGCACGCTTGCCGACGTCCACAGCGCTCGGAACCAGCTCAATTCGCTCGGTATTGGCAATGCGGTGTCGCAGTGCGTATTCCGGATTCACCCCGGTCAGATACTGCCCGATCAGGCGGATGGCCGCGCCGTGGCTGACAATGACGACATCCTTGCTGCCGTCCTCCTTGGACTCCCTGGATTCACCATCTGTCGCTCCTGCTTGCTCCAGCAGCTGCTGTAGCGTCGGCAGGTAGCGATTCAGCACGTCGGCACCGGATTCACCGCCGGGAAGGCGGTACTCCAGCTCCCCATTGAGCCACTGGTAGAAGGCACGCATGTACTCCATGTGCGCATCGCGATCGTTGCGCCCCTCGAGGTCGCCGGCCTGAATCTCGTGGAGGCCACCCTCATGGCGGATGCGAACGGAAGTCTCTCCCAGGTGGTGCAGACTTGCGACCGCGCCCGCACCAGTTTGGCGTGCACGCAGGGCATGGGATGTGACGATGTCACCGATTCTGTGGACGTCGGGAAGCAAAAGACGTCCCAGACTGCGCGCCTGCCTCACACCGAGGTCGGTGAGCGGTGCGCCCGGCAATGCGGTATCCAGGCGGCGGTTGATGTTGCCGGTGGTCTGCCCGTGGCGGATGAAAATGATGCGCTGGGAATCAACCGGCATGACAGATTCAGGGCGGTCTGGGCGGTCATCGAGGAAAGGCAGCTGTCCAACTGGATTTTCGGGCGCGGCGGGTGTCATGTTTTACCTTCGTCCTTCCTTAAGCGCGTCGACCCACTCAATTGACTGGGAAATATCCGGCGGCGGGGTCATAATGCTGCGGCGACCGCCCTCAGCGACCGGCCAGGAGCCCAGATAGCGCAGGTCTTCGGCGTATTCGTGCAGTGCCGCGAGAGCTGCGGCAACCTGTGCATCATCAACGTGGCCGTTGCAGTCGATGTAGAAGCGGTAGAGGCCGAAGAGCTCGCGTGTCGGCCGTGACTCGATGCGGGTGAGGTTGATCTGTCGCACTGCGAACTCGTTCATGGCACGCATCAGTGTGCCGGGCTGGTTCGGCAGCGTGAAGGAGACCGAGGTGCGGTCGGCGCCGGTGCGCGGCGTCGGCACGCCGGGGCGTCCCACCAGCAGGAAACGGGTGCGGGCACCGCGCACGTCGGCAACCTCAGTGGCTAGCGCTTCAAGTCCGAGCAGCTCACCCGCGCGGGCCGGAGCAGCGCAAGCGTCATGGGTGCCCTCGGCGACCTGGTGGGCCGCCGCCGCATTGGAGCTGGCCTGGTGAACTTCCACACCCGGAAGGTTGGCGTCCACCCACTGTTTGACCTGCGGATACGCCACAGGATGTGTCGTAAAAGTACGCACCTGTTCCGCCGTCGTCCCGGGACGGACCAGGATAGAGAACACCACCCCGACCTCGGTTTCACGGAAAACCTGCAGCTCCGGGCCAGCGGCGAGGGCATCAAAGGTTGGTGTGACGGGACCGTCCACGCTGCTTTCGATAGCCACGCAGGCGAAGTCCGCTTCCCCTCGGCGCACGGCTCCAAGCGCAGCCGCGGGGCTATCCACCGGCACCGCATTGACCGCGGATTCCCCTGCTGGATCAATCTCGCCAACACGCGCCATGTCCCACAGCGCCTGCTCGGTGAATGTGCCCGCAGGACCCAAATAAGTAACCGTCGTCATAAGCTCAGATTAGAGGGCTTCTACACTTATTGCATGACCTCTTCTTCCGAGATGCCCGCCCGCGCCCTCACTGAAGCCGTGCGCAGTGGCGCAATCTCGGTATCGGAAATCGTTTCGGAATTCGCCACGCTTGCCGACGACGCCGCGACCAATCCCGCTCGTTTCGGTATTGCCACATCCTTGGCCGAGCACGCTGTCGACCGCGCACGCAGCCTCACTGCCGGGTCCGAACCCGCCCGGCGCGCTCCCCACGGCCTCCCGCGCGACCTCCTGGGTCTGCCAGTGGCGATTAAGGACCTATTCACCATCGCAGGGGTCGAATGCACGATGGGCTCGACCAACTTGGCTTTCACCGCCACCGAAACCTCGGAGCCCGTGGCGAAACTGCTGGCTCGCGGCGCGATCCTCACGGCGACGACGCACACCTCCGAAGTCGGGATGACGGCCTACACCGAACCGATTGGCTACCCAGCCCCGGAAAACCCCTACTTTGCCGCACCCAATCAGCTGTCCAATCAGCCGGATACCACGCCGCGCACTCCCGGTGGTTCCTCGGGCGGCAGCGCAGTGGCTGTCGCAACTGGTGTCGTTCCCGCAGCTCTGGGCTCTGACGGCGGCGGTTCTATCCGTGTGCCCGCCGCCTGCTGTGGCCTCGTTGGGTTGAAGCCAGCACATGATATTGCGGGTAGAAATCTCTCCACGCCCGCCTTCCTCACTCGCACAGTCGATGACGCAGCACTGCTGGCCGGGGTGCCACTTTCCTCAACCCCGCATGCTTTCCGACGGCCCCAGCGCCCCCTTCGCATCGGTGTCACTGTCAGCCCTTTTCATGCTGAGGTGGACGTCGATAAGCGCTGGGCAAACGGTGCGTGGGCGGCTGCTGACCGTCTTGCCGACTCCGGGTACGACGTGGTGGAAGTGCCCAGCCCCTATGATCCGGCAGGTCCGGACGTGTTCAAGATCTTTCGACGGACTATCACTCGAATGGCCACGAAATTGCCGCGCGCGGACTACTCCGAGATTGTGCAGTGGATTCGCGCTTGTGGCCAGGAGATTTCCGCAGCAGAGGCGGCGGCGACACATCAGCAGCGGATGGCTCTGCCCGGCGCGATTCGGTCGCGTTGGGAAGTCGATGCGGTGATTACACCAACGCTGGCATTTGATCCGCCGCATATTGGGCATTTCTCTGCGTTGGCGCCGTGGGAGGACTTTGACGAGCAAACCCGGTGGACGCCGTGGTTGTCGCTGTGGAATCTGACTGGGTGGGCAAGCGTGTCCGTGCCCATTGCTGTGCCGGGCACTAGCGGCAGTACGCCCAATGCGAAGCTCCCCGCCACCAGCGTCAACATCGGTGCGGTGCGCTGCGGCGAGGCAGAGCTACTGGAGATGGCTAGCGTGCTGGAGGCTGCTAACGCCAACTAGCGCACGTACTTCGCCGCCATTGCAGCCGCCTGTCCGGCGTATCCGCCCCCAAATAGCACCGCGTGCATGAGCACGGCGTAGAGCTGATGGAGTTCGCAGCTCTCGGCGAAATCTGGCAGGGGATGTACGGACTCGTAGCCTCTCAGGATTTCGTCGAAGTGCGTTGCCCCGAATAGCGCCAGCAGTGCCAGATCTTCCTCGCGGGCCCCGCCGTGCGCCGCGGGGTCAATCAAGATCGCGCCGTCTGTATCCCACATGAGGTTTCCCCACCACAGGTCACCGTGGACACGCGCAGCATCTGGCTCGTTGTCGAAATCTCCAGCCAAGAGCCGATCAATGAGCTGGTCAAAGATATCTAGCTGACGATTATTGTAGGAGCGTTCCAACTTTCCCAGCGCCGGCAACAGACGCCCTTTGGCCCAGTATTCACCGAAGCTCTCCTGTGGAGTCAGGTCCATCTGCAGGGGCTGATCCAGGGGACCGAAGTAGCCGCGCCCCTCCCATCCAGCGGGGCCGGCACCCCAGCCAGCGGCGCCCATATTGTGGGTAATGGCCAACGATTTTCCGAACTCGTACGCCGCCTGTGGAGTCGGCGCCGTCGGCTCAATTCGACGCAATTTCAGCGCATGCCCGCTCACGCCCAGCACCTCCACTACGCGCGCACCGCCGTCAGCTTCGCCCTCGCGCAGCCAACCCAGCCCCGCCGCCTCACAGGCGAAGAAGTCCCTAGGGACACCATGTCGACTCTTGACATAAACATCCGACTCGTTGACTGCACATTCGTTGTTCTGGTTCATTGCGGACATATTTCCAGCATATTCTTCTTCGTTCCCAACCCCTTTCAGCACGTCGCATGCAGGGTAACGCCAGCGCTACCAAGACTTGTATTGCTGTCTCGGTTCTCTTAGTGCACTGTCGTTGCCTATTCTTTATTGGTATGGAAGGCAACTTCGACGACTCGCGCATTGCCCGCGACCGATACGGTAGGCCGCTTAAAGATCGCTACGGCCGCCCCATCTACCGCCGTGTGGACGAGGCGTCGCCGAAGCATGCCCGCCCCCGTGAGGCCGATTCGCGTGGCGCTTCACGACGCCCCATCCCGCCCCGTTCCGACCGCCCATCTAGGGCAGGGGCAGCCCGCCCAGCGCCTATGCCTCCGCGCAGGTCTAGGCCGCAACCGGAACGTCGGCAGGCGCCACTGAACGAAACGCGCATCGAGTCCCGTCCACCGATGAACCGGGCCGGTAGCGGACGCGCTGGCAGCGATCCGCGGTTTCCCCCGCCCGGATATAACCCGGATGCGGATTTCCAATCTTCCTCGCGCGGCTCGTCACAGGACTACTACAGTGCCCCACAAGCAGCGAGTTCTGGCCGTGGTGGACGCCGTGGCAGTCGTGGCGCCGCCGGCGTCAGGTCTGGGTTCCGCATGCCACGCATGCGGCTGCCACGCTTGCGCTTTAAATCCATCATCCTGCTTCTCGTCATCTTCCTTGTCGCCACGATGGCACTTGTCGACATCCGCCTGACCAGGGTCGATGCGTTCTCAGATCTGGCAGATCGCCCTGCCAATACGATGTCCTCCAACTGGTTGCTCGTCGGTTCGGACTCTCGTACGGGCCTGTCAGAGGAAGATGCTGCCAAGCTGTCGACGGGCAGTGGTGATTTCGGCCAGCGCACCGACACCATCATGATTGCCCACATTCCGGTGTTCGGTAAGCCAAAGTTGGTCAGTATCCCGCGTGACTCCTTCGTGGATATCCCGGGCAATGACAAGAACAAGATCAATGCGGCATTCGCATTTGGTGGCCCCCAGCTACTCATCGACACTGTAGAGAAAAACACTGGAATCCACATCGACCACTACGCCGAAATTGGCTTTGGCGGTTTCGCCGGTGTCGTCGATGCTGTCGGTGGCATCGAGATGTGCCCTGAAGAAGCCATCGACGATCCGCTGGCAGGCCTGAATATTCAGGCAGGTTGCCAGAAATTCGACGGCGCGGGCGCCCTGGGTTACGTGCGCACGCGTGCTACCGCCCAGGGAGACTTGGACCGCGTAGAGCGGCAGCGTGAATTCATGAGTGCGCTGATGGGACGGCTGAAATCACCTGCGGTATGGCTCAACCCCTACCGCTGGATTCGCCTGGCCAATGCTGGCACTAAGGCCGTGTTCGTCGGCGATGGTGACCATGTCTGGCACCTGACCTGGCTGATGTTGCGCATGCTCTTCGGTTCCGATTCTCTTACCGTGCCCACCTCAGGCGCCATGGACACCGGTTATGCGGGCAATGTGCTGCTCTGGGACGAAGTCGAAGCGCCAGCACTTTTTGCGGAGCTGAGATAGCCAAGAGGGCAGCTAAAACAGCTTCGGATAGCTTTCGAGACAACTAACGCGTGTGACTTAGCATTTTGCTGAGCCACACGCGTTAGTTCTTAAACCAGCTACGCCTAGTTCCGAATGGTCACCTGACGGGACACGATGGTCTCACGGGACTTGCGCTCCTCAGCGGTCAGCGGTTCTTCGCTGGCCAGCGCCTCAGCGATACGCTTGTCGGCCTCTTCCACGGCGGCAATCCAGTGGTCGTGCGGCTTGGTGTTATCCAGGTCCCAGACCGGCACCAGCAGACCATCGGTGCGGAAGACACCAGCGAACTTGGTGCCCTCTCCCAGCGAAAGGTTGTCCGCAGCGTGCACGCGTGCCAAGGCGTCCAGCAGTGGCTTCTCATCTTCGCGGCGCACCCAGCGGATGTGGGCGCGCTCGCCCGGATCAATCCACCACACAGCACCAGCGACCTTCGCATCCAGGCGGTATGACGGGAGAATCGCGTCGTTAGCCACGGCCAGGTTCTGCTCGATCATCGGGGTGCGTTCAATGCCCTTGGGAATCCACCACTCGAAGTCCTGGTGGACCTCCAGGTTGTCGAGATCCACGGCGGTCAGGACGTCGGTAAGCGGTGCAGCCTCGCCGTCAGTGGCGGCGGAGAGCTGCTGGCCCGGCTCTGCGTCACGAGCCCATGCCAGCGCACGGGAGAGATCCGCAGCGCCGTCATTGGTGCGCGCCTGCGTCTGCAGCGCGACGAAAGCCTCATTGCCCTGGTCAGCGGCACGCGTCAGGGCAGCAACGCCGCCTGGCAGCACGGTGCAGAGCTTGATGTCGCGCTCGGCGTCAGCGACCGTGACCGGAATGACCACAGCCGGCGCGAACTCGCGGACAGCCACGATGTCAGCCTCTTCGTCGAAGTCCTTGAACGGACGCGGATTGCCCAGCAGCGCTGCACGCTCAGCAGCGCGGGCTGCCAGCTTCGCCTGACGACGGCTCATGCCCTCCGGGGCCTGATTATTCTTCTTACGAGATTTCTTTCCCACAAGGCCACAGAATACCTATTCGCAGTCCGTAATTCGCGACTGCCTGGGCTACTTATAAAAATCGTCGACGAATTCGCTCGCCGTTCCTTCGAAAAGCTGCTTGTCGACGGCCATTGCGCCCGTCTCCCCTTGTTCATCGGTAGCTTCGCTGGGGATGAAGCCCTTGGACCAGAAACCGGGCTGGGTGCGTTCGCGACCGGCCCCAACGGGGATGTTGCGATGCACTTCCTCGGGAGCCAATATGTAGCCGAGTAGCCGCGCTGTGAGGGCAGTCGTCACACAAGCTAAAACGGTGATGATTCCGGCCTGGAAGTATGTCCGGGATACGTCGGCAGCGATAAACCAACCCGCTGCAAGTGGCCACAAAACGCAGGCCAGGTACCAGATAAAGCGACCTGGCCCCATTACGGCAGTGACTCCTGTTTCAGCCAACGCGACCACGGGCCCCGTGATGTTGCGTACTGGCCACATGTGCATCGTGCGCACATCCGTTGCCGTGCGCGACAGCAGTGGGCGAGCATACGTTGCGCGGTCACGCAGCACCTGGAGGGTCTTGTAGACCGAAAAACCCAGCCCAATGAGGGAAACCATTCCACAGAGACCGAAAGCCCATGCTCCAAACTCACCGAGGAGGGAAACCACTAGGTCCTGACCGGGGCTCAGGATGCTCATCCAGACGAAAACGGTAAATGCGGCGAATACTCCGGCGCCGCTCATCGCCCATCGAAAGACGCTGTCTGCGCGCTTGCGAACAATCTCATCGGCCTTCCAGCGCGGCGTCGCACCCGTGATGGTCGAATCCGAGACAGTCGGCTGCCAGCTCTGCTGCGGTGGCAGCACCACCTGAGGTGGGGACTGCTGCGGCTGTTGCTTTGGAGACTGCGGCGGCACAGCCCACCCCGCGTTTTCTGCCTGTTCATTAGACATTTTCCGCAGGGCTCCTCTCTCGCGTCTCTCTCGCGCGGCCGGCTTCTTCCGCAGTCTTTTCTCCCACGGCGTTTTTTGGGTGCGCTCCCCTAACCTACCTAAACTAGCCCGGCCACTAACCCCGCCACTAGTCCGACCAGCTGCGAATCTTCCGTAGCATGATGCGACTCTTACGCTGCGAACGGCCCATCTTTCGGGCCAGGTTGTTCAAAATTGCGATGGCCTCGGTGATGTGCGGCCCCTTGTTCAGCATCACGCACTCGGCACGTAGGGCGAAAGCCGCATCGGTAATCTCCGCGCGGGAAGGCAGGCCGGCCTTGGCCATGTTCTCCAGCACCTGAGTACCCAGAATGGTCGGCACTCCGGCTGCCTGCGCCAGCGTCAGAATCTGACCTGGAACCTCACCCATGCGGTCGAAGCCCAGTTCCACAGCCAGGTCACCACGAGCAATCATCAGACCGGACTTGGCGCGCTTCATGCTGGCGATGATGATTCCCGGCAGATTCTGGAATGCCGGAATAGTCTCAATCTTCAGCACAACACCTAGGTCCCGAGCCCGCGATGCCAGATCCTCGCGGCCTGCAGCCTCATGTTCTGCCGCAATCTCATCGAGCACCTTGTAGACGTACTCAGCATCCTCCTGCGTGCGAATAAAGCTCACCGCAGCAATATCCGCGTGCTCCACTACAAAGCGCAGATGCTCAATGTCTTCGTCGGTAAGCGAATTGAGCGGCAGGTCGGTGTTCGGCAGGTTGATGCCTTTATGCGCCGCCAAGGGCTGTCCGTTCGGCTTGGTGCGCTGGACACGCAAGCGGGCATCGACGTGGCTATCCTCGCTTGACGACGTCTCGGAGACCTCAACCACCTCAGCGCCGAGTGCACCGTCGTCGAAAAGCACCGGGTCGCCCGGCTTCAGAGCCGCCACGGCAGACGGCAGCGAGCAGGAGACTCGTGGAATTTCATCCTCGGTGCGTGGAATGGTGGTGATTTCCTCGCGGCTGGTGAGAATGAACTCATCCCCAGTGTGGAAACGCAGCTTTTGCACGGTCGGTGGCACGCCGCCAGCACGTGTGACCTCGTAGTTGCTGCGCAGGTGTGTGCCCTCGGCGATCCAGGCGTTCTTCTCCCCCTCGGCGAGCACGGCCTCGACCTCGCCCTCGACGTCGGTGTCGATGCGCACAACGGTGAAGTGACGCTTCGCTGAGCGGGAGTCATGCAGCGTAATGACATCGTCAAGCTGCAGCTGCTCCAACCACCCCTGATCTGCTTCCAGTGGCAGAGCAGGACGCCCCGGCAAATCGTTCGGAGCTGGCTTGGGGTGCTCATCCAGACGTGGCGTCAGCCAAATCTTGGACTTGGAGATGACCGTGCCGGCGTCGTCACGCACAACGCGGGCGCGACCCACGCGCGGCCCCGGTTCGATATCGCCTGTGCGCAGCTTCGGGCCAGCCAGATCCATGGACACGAAGATGCGGCGGCCGGCCTTCTCAGCTGCAGCATTGACGTTGTCAATCATGCGGCGCCACTGCTCAGGGCCGTCGTGGGCGCAGTTGATGCGAGCGAGATCCATGCCCGCAGCAGCGAAGCTCTCCACCAGCTCTGCATCGTCGGCGGCCTCGGCGGGCAGGGTCACCATAATGTGCGAAGTGACATCCGCGCGCTCCTGGCCGAACAGTTCGGTGGCGTTGTTATCCAGGGCAATATCCGCGCGCTCATCGTCGGCAATAATGCGGGCGACATCGATATCTGAGGTGCGCCCCGCCAGCGCCAACAGCGTGTTGAGGGCCAGCTCAAGGCGCCCGCGGGTGAAAGTCTCCACCGTGGTCAGACTGGTCACGCCGAGGTCGTGCAAGCTGTTCTGCAGCTCACGGATGTCAATTGTGCGCAGGTGCGCGTAGTGCAGCAGGTTTTCCGCGTGCCGACGGCGCTCTTCCGGCACCTCTGCGAGCAGTGCAGATGCCTCCACCGAGACGTCGTCCAACTCTGTAATCAGATCGGTGACCTTGCTGATGAGGTCATCCAGACGCGGCACGGCCGCGCCGCTTTCAGTGTTGTCAGTTGCTGTGTCTTGAGGGCTCTGCGCTGCCATAGAGAAGGCACTCCTGTGTTTAAGACGAAGCGTTGGCCAGAGTCGGCCACGCGGGCCAATAGAAGGTGGGCATTCTCATTCTCAAATGAGACGGCCGAAAGCGCATGTCGAGAAGACATCTACTCTCGCTACCAGCAGTTACTTCCAGAATGGATCCTGCACATCTCGGAGCGTCTGAACGGACTTGTCCAGCTGCTTCTTTTCGTATTCGTCCAGCTCAAGCTCGATAACGCGGCGAATTCCTCGGCGGTTCACAATGGCTGGTGTTCCGATGAACACGTCCTCATGGCCGTATTCACCTTGCAAATATGCGGAGACCGGCAGAGCTACCTCTTGGTTTTGGAAAATGGCGCGCGTGATGCGGGCCAAACCCATACCGATTCCGTAGGAAGTGGAGCCCTTGGCATCGATAATCTCGTAGGCGGCATCACGGGTTCGGATGAAGATGTCCTCCAGCTCGTCGTGAAGCGTGGGGTCAGCGGCGAGACGCTTGGACAGACCGACGCCTGCAACGTTGGCGCTGGACAACACCGGCAGCTCGGAGTCGCCATGTTCACCAATGATGTATGCGTGCACGCTCATCGGGGAAACGTCGTAGTATTCACCCAGCATGTAGCGGAAACGTGCGGTGTCCAGGATGGTGCCGGAGCCGAAGACACGGTTGTGTGGCAGCCCGGAGTACTTCCACGCGGCGTATGTGAGTACGTCGACGGGGTTGGAAGCAATCAGTAGGAGCCCATCAAAACCGCTGTCCATAACGGAATCGACGATGGACTTCATGATTTTCATGTTCTTGTCCACCAGCTGCAGGCGAGTCTCGCCCGGCTTTTGTGCCGCACCTGCACAGATAACCACCAGCGCGGCATCGCCACAGTCGGCGTACGTGCCCTGGGTGACTTTGGTGCGCGACGACGCCCACACCACGCCATGGTTTAAGTCCATGACGTTGCCCATCGTCTTCTTCTCGTCGATGTCAATGATTGCCAAGTGGTCGACAGTGCCCTGGTTGACCAGCGAGTACGCGTATGCCACGCCGACGTCGCCAGCGCCGATCAGCACGACCTTATTTCCTGTGGATAGCTTCATAGCCCTCGGATCCTTCTCAACCGATTCGGAAAACGTTGCGACACCCCACAGGCTACGCTTTGTGCGGAAAACTGGCGCGGGCTGAATAACCCCCGTGGAAAAAATTTTGTCATGATGGGAGTCATGGGATTCCTGCGTCGCGCATTTACTTCGATTGCGCCCTCGATTGCGTCTACGGGCAACACACCTGTAGCTCAGCCAATCGAAACCGCCAGGACAGTGCGAGCTGCGCGAGCAGCGCGAACGGGAATCACAGGAGTCGCTGGCACAGCTGGCATGGCCAAAGCGCTGGGCGCAGTCGGCACCGGCAGTCTGATGGCCACCAAAGTCTTTCGCGAACGCCTCCTAGGTACCGGCCCTGGCACTATCCGCAGCGCACTGCGGGCGGGCATCCCCTCCAACCCCGGTCTAATTGGTGCAGAAATTGCGTCATGGGCTGCCTTTAGCCCCTCACTGATGCCGCGTACTCGGACCGCCACCGTTACTGTGACCTTCCTGGCACAGCTGGCAGGTCATGTCACAGGGGTGGCCATCGGCTATGGCTACAACACGACGATGCGGCGTCTGGCCAACACTCCGCTCAGCCGCTTTGCGCTGGCACCTCGTCACGAACGTGCACTGGCCGTGACCTGGCATGTGGCCACCACGGCCACCACCGCGGCGCTGTGGCTGCGCTCCATTTCCCAGCAGCGCGAAATTGGTCGCCTGGTGGGCAAGGATGAGCAGGAATCAGCACGCAGCCAGTTCGCCTCCACAATGATTGCCAGTGGTCTCTACCTGACCACTCGGGGGCTCTCCGCGCTGGCCAATCGCGGCTACGACCTGCTGCGCGACAACCTCCGCCCATGGCTTCCTCGCGGTCTCGCCCCGGTTCTCAGTGGTGCCATCGTCGGTGGTGCCGTGGCCGCCAGCATTGACCGACTGCTTATCCGTCGGACTTTGGAGTCCATCGCCAAGAAGTCCCGCTACCTGAATACCCTGGTCGTTCCAGGTCGCATGCAGCCGTGGGAGCCGGAACGTTCCGGAAGCCCATGGTCTCTGGAGCCGTGGTACGCACTCGGTGCCGAGGGTCGCGTCTTCGTCGCCGAAGGCCCCCGTGCCCGAGATTTGGCAGTGGTTACTGGCAAGCCGCTCTCCGAACTGCAGGAACCCATCCGCATTTATGCGGGCAAGGTGCAAGGCCGTTCTCTGCGGGAACAGGCGGAGCTCATCATCCGCGAGATGCACCGCACCGGCGCGTTCCGGCGCGATCACCTGGTTGTCTTCACCACCACCGGCACAGGTTGGGTGCCACCGTGGTCGGCGCAGGCTGCAGAGTTCTTGACGCTTGGCAACTGCGCCACTGTCGCTCTGCAGTACTCTGACCTGCCCTCCCCAGTGGCGTGGCTAACGGACCACGAAACCCCAATCGCAGCTGGCCACACTCTTATCCATCGGGTGTTGCAGGAAGTCGACAAAATGCCGGAAAACGACCGGCCAAAGGTCTACGTCGCCGGTGAATCCCTCGGCGGGTTTGGCGGTCTCGGCGCGTTCGAGAATTCCGCCGACATGCTCGCACGCGTCGACGGTGCTGTCTGGACTGGCACACCGCAGTTCTCCGCAATGTGGAAAGAGCTGACGCACCGCCGGACAAAGGGGTCCCCAGAAATCGCTCCGGTCATCAACGAGGGGCGAAACATCCGCTTCGCTACGCGCCCCGACGAGCTGTACCACTCGTTCTATGGCACCAAGTTCGGGCCGTGGGAGTTCCCGCGCGTCGCATTCCTGCAGCATGCCTCTGACCCCATCGTCTGGTGGGATTACCCGCTGGCCTGGCGCCGCCCCGACTGGCTTGCAGAGCGCGTCGGCCGCGATGTCCTCCCCTCCATGCGCTGGCACCCGTTCGTCACCTTCTGGCAGGTGCTTATCGACGGCCTCGCCTCCGTCACCGTCCCCGGTGGTCACGGCCACCGGTACGAGGAAGAAATGCTGCCAACGTGGGCTTCCATCCTCGACATTCCGCTTGACGACGACCTGGGTGGCGCGGCCGGAATGCGCTTCAAGCGCGTGAGTAAGTGGATTCGCCGCACTCAGCCGCCGCGTTCATAAACTTGTGACAGATACCTCTGAACAGCATTTTTTACGAATTTCGCATTAATTCTATTGCTTAAATGGTTGCGCATCCGCTCATCTTGAGTACCATCGACGGCACAACCTAAAAACGTGTTGAGGAGGAATTTTCCTAATGACTAAGTACGAACTTCCTGAGCTGGATTACGCTTACGACGCTCTGGAGCCGCACATCTCCGGCGAGATTATGGAGCTGCACCACAGCAAGCACCACGCTAATTACGTCAACGGCGCCAACGCCGCTCTGGAGAAGCTCGCTGCTGCTCGCGAGTCCGGCGACTTCGCAGCTGTTACCGGCCTGTCCAAGGACCTGGCCTTTAACCTGGGTGGCCACACCAACCACTCCCTGTTCTGGAAGCTGCTGTCCCCGAACGGTGGCGGCCAGCCGACCGGCGAGCTGGCTGAGGCTATCGAGCGCGACTTCGGCTCTTTCGAGAAGTTCCAGGCTCACTTCAACGCTGCTGCTCTGGGTCTGCAGGGCTCCGGCTGGGCTGTCCTGGGTTACGACACCATTGCAGAGCGCCTGGTTATTGAGCAGATGACTGATCAGCAGGGCAACCTGTCCATCAACCTGAAGCCGGTTCTGCTGCTGGATATGTGGGAGCACGCTTTCTACCTGCAGTACAAGAACGTCAAGGCTGACTACGTCAAGGCTGTCTGGAACGTCTTCAACTGGGATTACGCTGCAGAGCTGTTCGCAGCTGCCAAGTAATCTCGGCTAACAGCGCGCGACTTTTTACGCGTCCCTGCCGCGCGCTAAAGATGGCTTACCGGCTCGCTGACGGGGCTTACCCTCAGCGGGTCGGTTTTTTATGTCTTGTTTGAGACCACTTTTGGTATTTCCCGGGCGGCACACGTAGCCGTCGTTTAGCGTTAGTGCCCATGAGCACCAGCAACAATGTCAACGTCACCTATGAACACCTCGCCGTAGCTGATTCAGAGGCGGCGAAAATCGCTGTCGTCAGTTTGGACCGCGGAGACAAACTCAACGGTCTAACACTTGAGATGCTGACCGAGATGTCCACCGTCGCCCGGAAACTGGCAACTGACCGTGATCTGCGCGGCGTGATTCTACGTGGCGAGGGCAAATCGTTTTGCGCTGGGCTCGATTTCGCATCGGCATTTAAGAAGCCCTCGCGCATTCTGCGCTCATTCGTCCCCGATATCCACGGCACGAACCTGTTCCAGCGCGTCTGCTGGGACTGGCGACGCCTGCCGGTGCCGGTCATTGCGGCGGTGCATGGGCACTGTTACGGCGGTGGTCTACAGATTGCGCTAGGTGCTGATTTCCGCATTACGACGAGCGATGCCAAGTGGTCAATCCTCGAAGCGAAGTGGGGGCTGATTCCGGATATGTCCGGTATGCGAACCATTCTCGACGAGGTCAGCGCCGATACTGCACGTTGGCTGACTATGTCTGGCGAAGAACTTAACGGCAAGGAAGCAACTGAGATTGGTCTGGCGACGTGGGCCATGGACACGGAGGACGCTGCGCTTGAACTGGCCAAGGAGAAGTTGGCACAGCTGGCGACGCGTTCGCCGGATCAGCTGGCGGCGACCAAGCGGCTTTTCCGCGATGTGCACCGCTCCCCTCGCTCAACATTCCGTGCCGAGCGCACACAGCAGTTGCTGCTGTTAGCCCGCAAGAACACGGCCATCATTCGCAATGCTGCGATGAAGAAGGTCTCACCTAAGTTCGCCCGGCGCGGCACGTGGACGCGTGGTTAGCGCGCTAAGGAACCGGCAGGTCATCCCCATGCGGCAGGTCCGCGGCCGCGCGCTGTGAATCCAGCCAGTCGCGGACGTGGGCTACCGATCGGCAGTCATCGCCGTTGTAGCGCAGCAGCATAGCGCGCGCCTCGGCTTGCGTGAGCTTTTCAAAGGACTGTTCCGCGACAAAGTCGAGGTCAGTGGCCGTCGCAATGCGATACAGATCCAGCGATGCCTCGCCGTCAACATCGGCGTCGCGCCAGTGGAAGCCCGACCACGGGGCCACGACTTTCAGCCCCATGCCGACGGTGGAGAGGATCTGGCGACGGGCAACCTTCAGCATGTCCACCCAGTCCTCCGAGGCAATGAACTTGTCCACTTCTTCGCGGGTCGGCACCCGCACAATCTTTGTCGGGCCAGCTGCCTCGAAACCGGAACCAGCCACATCACCTGTGGCCAAATCCGCCGAATCTGCGGGCACCACAAATTCTTGGCCGCCGAACCGGGTAGCGCTCTGACGTAGCCAATAGTTCTCGCCCTCTGCCGCCCAGCAATAGGCGCGGAAGGTCTTGCCTTGTTCATGCGCCGCATTTCGACGCCGCATCAGGTAATCCCAGAAAATCGCAAAGTTCCTGGCCTCCGCCGTGCCGCCGAGCCCCTCTGGCCCCGGTGGCTCCCAGGTGATGAAGCCACGGTAGTCCTCCCCGGGCACCCAGGTTCCCCACAGGTAGGCGCCATCGTTGGGATACGCCTCCATATCGATGTCCATCTCGACATCGCCACGCGGGGCCGATGTCTTGGCGGCTACCCGGAGCGCGTCGACGTCGGCAAGCCGCGCCCTCGCCATCCACACCTGCTCCTTGCTGACGTGCGGAGTGTTGGTACTCGCCTGCGCCAATGCCGTGACCGTGTCGATGCCCACGCTGCGCAACCGCATGGACTTATCCCCAGGTAGAAGGAGGGAAATGTCGTCACTTGCGGTCAGCTCATCGAAGCAACGGTCGTGGTGATGGCAGGTTCGGCACTCCCGGATGCGCCGCGGCGCCAGCGGCCAGGTGCCCGGCGTAAACCGTGACGGTCGCCCCTGAGTGGCAGCGACGGCATCACGCGCGTCGCGCAACGCCATCCGGTACGAGGCCACGCGCGAACCCTCATCAGCAATGACAATATGCCGTGTATCCAGGTTCATTCCGGTGGCACTAATCGCCCCCACCAGACCACAGGACACGCCCAGCCGGTGCAGTATCGCCGCTGCCTGCCCAAGCTTCACAGCATCGGGTCCGTAATGCCGTAGCTTCCACTCATCTGTAACAACCATCGCCTGACGCAGGGTCCGCCCCATCACGCCATCACGCCCGAGCCGATCAACGCCCAGCAGTCGCACCTGCATCGCCGCCGCACGCGCCGCATTGCTTGACGACGGCTTACGCCGCCGGCCCGATTTGCGCGCAGAGAGCAGGTGCCGAGTGACAACCAGGACCGGCATGTACGTCGGTGAGGTCGTCTGTGGTGAATCATCGACCTTGACCAGCAGATCGGGGTGGCAAATCTCGTCGATTCCCGAGTACACCCCACCGGGAATCGGACGCTCATGCATGAGCACGCCACCGGCGATGACGCTTTCTCCGCGGGCGATGGCCTCAAGGGTATCCAGGTGAGCGTCCGGTCCCGAGGCCACTGTGTACAGGCCGGGGATGGACGCGATGGACGTCGGCAAGCGGTGCTCTTGGTGAGAAGCAGGTTCGACTAGCCGCCCCTCGCGGAGGTCGAGGCTCAGCCGGTAGCGGCAGCCGATGAGGTCGCTCGCGTGGAGAAGCGGGCGCGAAACGGATGAATCAGTCACAATGAGAATTAGCGTATCGCCACTCGGTAGGAAGTTTCACGTTAAGCTTGGATAGCAAGAATCGTGATGCAGCCACTGCATCTGGCAAGCGCACTCCGGCGCGGTGGGGTTTACGGGTTTTCCGCCCCGCTTTTCCGGAGGGACTATCTGCGAGCAACTAGGCGAAGGAAAAAATGAGCTTCTTGGGTGACATCCGTGAGCGTCGGCGCGAAACCGCCAAGCAGGTGAAGGCTGCCAAGGCGAAGGCTAAGGAAGAGGCTCGCCACGCAGCTCGGCTTAATCGCAAGGCACACAAGGCTGAGGTCAAGGCCGCTAAGCGCGACCAGAAGCACCAGCACAAGCTGGAGCTGAAGGAGGCCGCTGGCCGCGTTCGTTCTGAGGAAAAGCTCGGTAAGAAGGAACTCAAGCTGGAAAACCGTGCTCTGAAGCGCGCGGAGAAGATCCGCAAGGCAAGTGCCAAGGACGAGAAGAAGGCGCTGGCCGCCAAGCAGCGTCACCAGACCAAGATGGCCGAGAAGATCCTGCAACAGCAGCGCAACCAGGGCTTCAACAAGGACAAGGCAAAGTCGTGGATCGGTGGCGCACGCCTGCTGGTACCGGTGCTGGTTCCGCTGGCCTACCGCGCCATCACTGCCATTCAGCGCCGTGAACACTCTTCGGCCGCGCAGAAGTTCGGTGTTTCCGCTAATGATGCCGCTCGTTACCAGGGGCACGGTGCACCGCTGCTGGCCCGCATTGAGGCCACTCGTGGTTCACTGACAGAGCTGCGTAAGTCGGGCGTCAAGGGTACCGATGGTTTTATCAAGGACGCCAACTCGCGTCTGGATGTCATGACTGATGCCATTAACACTGCCGAGAAGATGACCCCGGAGCAGCGTCGTCGCGCGCACCACTCCATTACCGCAGAGCTGGATTCTCTGGATCGCCAGATCATTTCGGAGCTGGGCGCGTAAACCTGGCCGCTTCGGGTTAAGGCCACTCGCCGAGATCCGTCGGACTCAGCGCGACTGTGGTTGAGCAGCAATAGTCGCGCTTTCGCTCTTAGTACCCCCGTATCGGGCTATTTTCTCCCTCCGATGGCGCTACGGACTGAGAGCCACTGTAATGAGGGCTATGCCATCTTCAGATAAATCTCAGACTGCAGCCTCAAATCTGAACGGTGCGGTCTCGAACAGCGACGCAACAGCCCAAAAGCCATTCACCCCTTCTCGTCGTGCCGTACTGCGTGCCGGCGCTACCGGTGCTGCTGCTGGCGCCATCGGCCTGGCGACCGCTACTAGTGCGGGGGCCAATCCTGAGCCACAGTCCCCAGCTAATGCTGGCGGATCTGGTGGCTTTCAGGTATTCCAACACGGTGTGGCCTCTGGCGATCCACTGCCGGACTCGGTTCTTATCTGGACTCGTGTGACCTCGCACCCCGGCGACACCGCAGGTGCGAACCAGGGCCGCCCTGTTGCACTGAAGTGGGAAGTCGCTTCTGATGAGGGCTTCGGCAACATCGTTGCCTCTGGTGCCCTGAACACCGACCCGGATGCTGACAACACCGTCAAGATCGATGTCAAGGGTCTCTCCGCTGATTCCTACTACTTCTACCGCTTTACCGTCACCGCTGGTGATCACGCGGACCAGGTTTCCCCGATTGGCCAGACTCGCACTGCGCCGCCGGTGAACTCCTCGCCAGATCACCTGGGCATCGCGCTGACCTCCTGCGCTAACTGGGAAAGTGGCTTCTTCTCCGCTTACCGCGATATGGCGGAAAATGACCGCATCGACATCATTATGTGTGTCGGTGACTACATCTACGAGTACGAGGCCGGTGGCTACTCCGGCAAGGGCCCGGTTCGTGACCACAAGCCGGCTCACGAGATTATTTCTCTCGCTGATTACCGCCTGCGCTACGCCACCTACCGCACCGATGCGGACCTGCAGGAAGCTCACCGCGCAAAGCCGTGGATTGTGACCTGGGATGACCACGAGGTCGCCAACGATGATTGGCACAGTGGCGCTGAGAACCACGACCCGGAGACCGAAGGCGACTACATTGCCCGCCGCGACGCCGCTATCCAGGCTTACCTGGAGTGGCTGCCGGTTCGCGCGGTCCCGTTCTCCCAGGGCGGCAAGCTCTACCGCAGCTTCCGTTTCGGCGATCTCGCCGACCTGACCATGCTGGACCTGCGCACCTACCGCGACCAGCAGCTGAAGTTCATCCGCGCTGGCGAGACCGATGATGAGAACCGCTCCATGCTCGGCTCTGAGCAGTTCAATTACCTGCTCGGCCAGTGGCGTTCCTCGAGCGCAAAGTGGCGTGTCGTGGGCAACTCCGTCATGTTCACTCCGGTGCTGGTACCGCCGCTGGATCCGGAGGCCACCCGCGCTGTCACCGAGCTGCTGAGCTTGCCTCAGGACGGCCTGCCGTACAACTTGGATCAGTGGGATGGCTACGCTGCTGAGCGTCGTAAGCTGATCAACATCATGGATAAGGAAGGCTACGACAACGTTGTCTTCCTCACCGGCGATATTCACTCCTCCTGGAACTGCAACGTACCGAAGGTCCCGGGCGAGTACCCGAGTGCCGGCATTGCCGCTATTGAGATTGTCTGTACTTCCGTCAGCGCCCCGAACATCGATGACATTGTGAAGCTGCCTCAGGACAACCCGATTTCCTTGGCTGCTACCACTGGACTCAAGGCTGCGAACCCGTACGTCAACTACCTCGAGTTCGACCGCCACGGCTACACCGCTGTCTACTTCGGCCGCGAGGACGTTACCTCTGAGTACCGCCTCGTCGAGGTCAAGGAAGAACCGAACCAGCCGCTTTTCGTCGCCGCTACCTACCGCGGCAAGCCGGGTCAGGGCATGACCCAGGCTTAAGCGCCTTCTCGTCCTTTCGCTTTACGACGACTACCGAGAGCGCACCCCGCATTGCGCCCTCAGTGGCGTAGTTGCTGTTCACGACGGCCCTGCACAACATGCAGGGCCGTCTTTTTAATACCCCAAGTTCTTGTGCACAATTAATCGAATTATTAACAAACCATGTATTCAATATAAGTTGCACAATCAAGCTCAATTATCGTCAATAGACATTAAATTTCTTTGCACTTATACTGTGGGGGAATGAAAATAGGGCTTGATATTAATTTGAACTTTCACCGTAAGCCTTCTTCATTATTACAAGTTCAGCACCAAGCTTAGGCAGGGATTCTATGGCACGCCGCGAACTAATTCAGTACATCGACGACCTCGATGGGACTCCGCTTGATTCCGCAGATCACCAAGTCGTTCGTTTCTCTTTCCGCGGTAAGAACTACATTCTCGACCTCTCTCAGGAAAATGCTGAGAAGTTCGAGCAGGTATTGGAACCGTATATTGCGAACGCTTCTATTGACCACAGCACGGTTGTAGCTCCGCGTAAGCGCTCTTCCGCTAATCCCAATGCCGCTGAGGCCCGTGATCGCAATCGCAAGATCCGCCAGTGGGCACGAGAGAATGGCATGGATGTTGCAGACCGTGGTGCGCTGCCAAAGCACATTATTGAAAAGTACGAGAGCGCTAACTAGTTCTCACCTAGGTCCGTTTGCCTTCCACTGGATTTCATCCAGCTTTACTATCTTTAAAACAGGGTCCCGCCGTGGCGGGACCCTGTTTTAAAGTTGGGGCAGGTGATTCGAGTCGCTAGGATAGCGGCTGGAATTGGCACACCGGCCTCATCCGGTTGTCTTACTTTTCTTATCCTTGACATGGAGGAGTCGGCCCGTGGTTATTTTGGAACCATTTGTTTGGCTGGTCTCGTTTGTCCTTAAGGCGTGGCACCTTTTACTGGCCTCAGTGTTGCACCTGCCGTCTTCTCTGTCCTGGACGCTTTCTCTCTTCTTACTGGTGTTTACGGTGCGTGGCGCTTTAGCGTTTCTCGCGTTCCAGCAATTTATCTCGGCGCGCAAGACAGCCAACCTACGGCCGCAGCTTTTTATGCTCAAGGAGCGCTACCGCAGGAGCATCGAGCCGAACTCGCCACAATACGTAAACTTTGCCAGCAGGGAAATGCGCAAAGCCGAGGGGATTAAGACCTCCGTAATGCTGGCACCCCTCTTCGTCCAGATTCCCGTGATTATGGGCCTTGTTCGCATGCTGAGGCACATGCTGCGGGCATCTGAGGGGCCTGGGCTGCCTGCGTCTCATAATGTCGGATTCATCTCTAAGGATGAGATTTCCGACTTTCTGAGCGCGACATTTTTGGGTCAGCCTCTACCCGCATATCTGCGCATGGCCCCGGAGCAACTGCAAATCCTCGGGGGCAATCATGATTCGCTGTTAACTTTCTGCATTATCGGCATCGTTGCAGCGGCCTTTTTCACCGGTTTTAACTTGGTCATTTCCTACCGCCGGTTGCAGCGCACTCTCGACTATTCCAATAGCGTCAGTGTATTCCTCAGCAAATTCATGCGCGTAATGCTTATCTACGCACCGCTGATGATCCTCTTCGCGGGGTTCTTTGGCCCCACACCTGTGGCTCTAATTGTCTACTGGGTCACCAATAACTTCTGGACACTGACCCAAAATATTATTCTCACCCGCTATGTGGAAAAGACCTACCCACTCACGGACGATTTCCGAACTCTTCAAAACCACCAAAAGGGTGAATACGAATCGGAGCGGGAGGAAAAGAAGAAGTTAAAGCAGGCCAAACGTCGCTTTTATATCAAATCCGCATTCGCTCCGTGGAAGATAAAGCAGTTTAAGAGCGAATATGCCGCTATTGAGAAGGAATCGCGGGACCGTCGTAAAGCAAAGCAGGAAGAAGAATATGCCCAGGCTTTGAAAATTGCGAAGGTTCGCTACATGGTGACCCAGATGCGGCCTGGTGCTCAGGACAATCTGCCGTCCCTGACGCAGGATATGAAGATTTCCTCGGGTATAGTTCCGCCGCTTCCCGGCCTGGCTAAAGTGCGGGACGACATGAAACGACAAGCCGAGAAAGCGCAAAAGGCACAGAAACGGCCGAAGCCAATTCTGATTGCAAAGAACCTGGGAATGCTGCTCGGCCAGAATACGAAGAATATGGTTAAGAAGGCCACCGGCTCAAAGGAGTCGGACTGGAAACGCTTCCGAGATTAGCCCGTGAGTTAAAGGCGAGAACTAGGGCGCGTTAAAAAGGGAATTAAGTATTTATGTGACCAGGTCACGGGCCAGGTCGCGCGCCATCTGTAGCGGGTTCAGGTCCTTGGACATCTTGGCACCCGCGAGGCCGCCGTCGAGGTAGAGCAACAGCATATTTGCGTGAGCAGACGGCATACTAGATTCATTTTCAGTCAGCAGCGTGTGTAGCTGTTGCCAAACCCAGGAACGGTGATCGGCTGCGGCCTGACGGATGTCCTGCTCCGACTCCGTTTCCGGCCGCGGATATTCACTAGCCGCATTCTGGAAGTGTGAACCACGGAAGTCGATTGCCGGCTGCTCCGCAATACACTGATCAAAGAAAGCGAGAATCTTCTCCGCCGGGGTATCCAACGAGGCCACTCGCTGCTCCCAAGCCTCCCGCCATTTGGCGTCGAGGTCTTGCAGATATGCGATGACTAGCTTGTCCTTGGATCCGAACAACGAATACAGGCTGGCTTTAGCCACATCAGCTTCTCGCAGGATGCGGTCAATGCCGACAACGCGGATGCCCTCCGTTGTAAACAGAGCTGTCGCTGATGCCAGGAGGCGCTCCCGCGGACTGGGGCGGTTACGACGGCGAGAGGAAGCGCGGCCGCCTTTTGCGCCCTTGCCCGTTGTCGCTTCTGCCACGGCAGTACCTCTCGTCCTTCCAAAGTCACACCCCGTTCTAACAGCTGCTTACTCGCAAATACCGGCATTAGCACCATTGCTTTCGCAACACTGAACAGGGCGTTCATAGTCTGTGATATTCCATTGTAGGCGTATCTGCGACTGTGATTTTGTAAAAGAACAAACTAGTCAGTCTTTCAGCCTCTAGTCCTACTTTAGCGTGCGATGATTGCTGCCCCCAACAGATGGCGCGACAATCGCAGAACGCCAACTTCACGACAACCGCACAACAAAAAAGGGCATCTCAATGTTGATGAGATGCCCCGCGCTCTAGCTCACTATCCAGTAGATAGCAGCGTTACGACGCTTCGTGCATAGTCGCGCTGTTTTGCTTGGCTTACTTGCGCTTCTGAATCATGCCGACAATCCACAGCAGGATCACGGCGCCGAGCAGGCAGGTGAGGAAGCTGAAGAACATTCCACCGCTCGCGACATCAACGCCTACCAGGGTGAGCAGCCAACCGCCCAAGAAACCACCGACGATACCAACGACGATATTCAGGACGACGCCCATCTGTTCGTCGGTGTTCATAATCTTAGAGCCGATCCAGCCGGCAAGACCACCGATGATAATCCAACCAACGAAGCCCAGAGTAGGACTAAAGGAGGCAGCAAGAAGAATCTCGTTCATGATAGATATTCCTTTCCCGAAATCGTTCTGATTCAACTATAAGTCTTTCCGAAAAATCTTGCATACACTGCAAGCACTATCAGGCCATTTCGGCCACTGGGAAACTAGCGAGATAACAGTCGGATAACCACAGGAAAACTCTTATAAAATCTGTACTTTCTGCATGAAAACGGGGTTTATGCAGACGAGAGCCCTCATTTGGATAAGCCAAAGCCGGCCTCCGAGGCATGTCGGAAACCGGCTAGGTTCTACTTATAAATATTTGGTAACGGTTTCTGCTGTCGACGCTAAACACGCCTCAACGACCGGCACCGGTGTCTTTCCCAGGCTCCTCGAAGGGCGCTTTAGGCGTCAGTCTCCGGGCGGACGACCATCATCGGGCAAGCAGCCGCCTGCAGGAGTGCACGCGAGGTGGAGCCGAGCAGCATGCCCTTGAAACCTCCGCGGCCGTGGCTGCCGACGACCAGCAGCTGCGAGCCTTCCGAGGCATCAGCCAGAGCACGAACCGGGCGGTCGCGGGTAACAACCTTCTTGATGGCCACTTCCGGGTACTTCTTAGCGTACTTCTCCAGGCGGTGGCCGAGCAGAGCCTTCTGCTCCTCTTCCACAACCTGCCACTGGCTCTGAGCTGCAGAAAGGCCAGCCAAGGAAGCCTGTACCTGCATGTCCATCCAGGTGTGAACCGCAATCAGTTCGGCACCACGAGCATCGGCCTCACGGAATGCGTACTCCGTTGCCTTCTCGGAAATGTCGGAGCCATCGACACCGACAACAACAGGGCCGTACTTGGTCTCATCGGTTACGAGGTTGTCCTCGCGGACAACGACAACCGGGCACGATGCGTGGGAGACAACAGCGGCGGAAACGGAACCCATGACCATGCCAGAGAGCCCGCCCAGACCGCGAGAGCCCATAACCACCATGGTTGCCTGCTCAGACAGGTCGAGCAGCATGTCAATCGGGCTGCCCTCTTCAATCTGGTGGCTGACATCTACCGACGGTGCGAAGTCGAGGGCAATCTTCTTGGCCTCGTTAATCTTCTCCAGGGTTTCGGCCTCAAGATCGTCGTAAAGTTCCTGCGGCGGAACCATGCCCTCTGCGTAGAGGAACTGCGGCATGGAGTAGCTGCTGACCAGACGGAGCGGCTCACCGCGCTTCACTGCGGTGTTAGCGGCCCACTTGACGGCGGTCTTGGATGCCTCCGAGCCATCGACCGCGCACACAATGATGTTCTGCCTTGGCATTGATTGCCTCCTTATTATGCGATCCATAAAAATTGGCTCTCCGCGGCCCGACCGCAACGCAGCTACACCTATCGCACCTGCTTGGACGCCATTTTAATGGACAAGCTTTGCTATTTAGTCAACTCTTCCGAGCCAACCCTTTTATTACTTTCACCTCCACCCTACCCCCATTATGTTGCGACCGACAGGGCAGAATGTTGTCCACCTACGCCTTTAGGGGCGATACCAACACAGCCCTGCGCCAGCAGCTCCGCTTGCCCGCCGGGTGAATCCGGGGCACCTGTTAAAGTCAGCCGTATGCGTCGCATGCCACTGCCCATTCGTGATGGGCTCAACCCATCCCGTATCGCCGCTCCCGGGCGTCGTGGCGATGCCCCCACCCGTGCGTGGGATCTGCTCGCAGGCGCTATCGCAGGTCAAACCCACCGCCACCCGGACGATGATGAAGCGGCTGTGGCCAAGCGTTTTGCAGATGGGCTCGTCGTTCGCGCCAACTCAGTGCCCTACAGTCCAGATGACATGGTGAAGCCCGGCGCGGAAATGTGGTTTTACCGCACCCCGGCACCGGAGCGCACAATCGCGGGGCCGATGCCGATTGTCTTTCAAGATGACAACCTTGTGGTCGTCGACAAGCCGTCGTTTTTGGCAACGATGCCGCGCGGCCGACACATTACGGAAACCGCTGTGGTTCGCCTGCGGCGGGAGCTGGGTAATCCGGAGTTGGTTCCCGCACATCGCCTCGACAGGCTGACGTCGGGGTTGCTCATCTTTACCGCCCGGCGCGAGGTTCGCGGCGCCTACCAGGGGCTTTTCGCATCGGGGGAAGTCACTAAGCGCTATCACGCACTGACGTCGCCTACCCCCATCGCTGGCGCGGCCAGCGAAGCCCTGCCCGAGACCCCACTGGAATTGCGCACACGACAGCACAAAATTGCTGGCCAGATGCAGGCTTATACTCTCGAGGGCGAGCCAAACGCCCACACCATCATCGAGCGCATTTCGCTTGTCGACGTGCCTTCGGACGCCGACGGCCTCGCTGCCGACAGTGGTCGCGTTGCGCTGTGGCAATTGAAGCCCATCACCGGACGCACTCATCAGCTGCGGCTGCACTTGAGTGAACTGGGCTTTCCCATCCTGGGTGACCAGTACTACCCGAAGATTCTGCCGCTGGAGGCCGAGAATGCCTCGGAGCCCCTGCACCTGGTCTGTGTAGAAATGAGTTTCGCTGACCCCGTGACTGGTGAACAACGAACGTTCCATTCCCGCCGCAGCGTTTTCAATCCACTTTCGCTGCCGGATATTAATTCGCCGTTGATCAAATCTAATTAGAAGAGAGCCCCCTCCCCCATGTCTGCCAAGCATGCAAAACGCCCCACCAAATCATCCGCTGAGTCTTCTTTGAAGCATTCCGCCCCACCAGCGGCGGCCTACGCTGAGGGGCTCACCAAGAAGTACGGTGTCGGCAATGCCGCTGTTACTGCACTGGACCATGTCGATATCTCTTTTGCCGCTGGTGAGTTCACCGCGATTATGGGGCCGTCCGGGTCGGGTAAGTCGACATTGATGCACTGCATGGCCGGCTTGGACTCCGCGACGTCGGGAAGCGCGTACATCGGCACGACGGAACTGTCGAAGCTGTCGGACAAGGAGATTACGGCGCTGCGACGTGACCGCCTGGGCTTTGTGTTCCAGTCCTTCAACTTGGTGCCGACGTTGACGGCGGCGGAGAACATCACCTTGCCCATTAATATCGCTGGTCGGAAGGTGGATAAGCAGTGGTTCGAGGAAATCACTACGCGCCTCGGGCTTAAGGAACGGCTTACGCACCGCCCCTCGGAACTGTCCGGTGGCCAGCAGCAGCGTGTCGCCTGTGCGCGTGCCATTGTCAGCCGGCCGGAGATCATCTTTGGCGATGAGCCGACGGGCAACTTGGACTCGAACTCATCTCGTGAGGTGTTGACGATTCTCCGCGATGCGGTTGATGACATCGGTCAGACCGTTGTCATTGTGACGCATGATGCCACCGCCGCGTCCTACGCAGACCGTGTTGTGTTCCTCGCGGATGGCCGTGTGGTTGACGAGCTTCGCAACCCCACGCCCGCCGATATCTTGGC
Organism: Corynebacterium sp. 5QC2CO; assembly: GCF_024580435.1. Taxonomy (NCBI): domain Bacteria; kingdom Bacillati; phylum Actinomycetota; class Actinomycetes; order Mycobacteriales; family Corynebacteriaceae; genus Corynebacterium; species Corynebacterium sp. 5QC2CO. Next base: position 92,189 of record NZ_JANIKI010000010.1, read on the forward strand.
GCGCATGGCAGATATTGAGAATCTTTAGGAAGGCAGGTCATCTCTCCCCATGGCATCATCGTCTTCCACGCTGAGCCGCGTCGCCTGGCGTAATATCACCTCGCACAAGTTGCGCCTCGTGCTCACAATTATTTCGGTCGTGCTGGGCACGGCCTTCATCACCGGCGCATTTGTGTTCACATCATCGCTGGACAAGGCCTTTAAGGGCGCAATGAGTACCGCTTATGACGGTGTCGACGTGGTGGTGACGGCCCCCGCTGAAAATCCCGGTGCGCTCACCGAAGAAACCGCGCAGGAAATCGAAAGCTTCCCCGGGGTTCGAGCCCTCAACATTGGCGATCCCAACAACAGCATTACGGCCACGGGAGCCGACGGCAAGCCGATTCAGACCAATGGTTCGCCATCGATGGGTCTTCCCTACTATCCAGCGGCCGAAGCGGTGGGCAACAAGGTCACGGTTACCGGGGGACACGCACCGGAAGCACCAGGTGAGGTGGTCGTCAACTCCGCCACCGCCGAACTCGGCAACCTCCACGTCGGCACTGAAATCAAGGTGGCCACCCGTCTCGAGCGGGCGACGGTGAAGGTTGTCGGCATCGCTGATACCTCCATCGACGAAACCGGCTATCTCGCAGTCTTTTTCACCCAAGATCAGTGGCGAGAGCTCTACGGCGCGGACAGCCATATGGACATGTTCACCCTCGCCGCCGATTCCACCACTGACGCTGCCACGCTTACCCGTGATGTCGCAGAAGCATTCCCCGAGCTCAAGGTAGAGGCAGGCTCTAAGCTCGCCGAGGAGGCCTCCGAACGTGTCTCCTCCGCCTTAAGCTTTGTCAACTACTTCCTCATCGCTTTCGGGCTCATCGGGCTGCTGGTCGGGATCTTCATCATCTCCAATACTTTCACCATGCTGGTCACTCAGCGCATGAAGGAGTTCGCTCTCCTCCGCGCCCTCGGCGCTTCACGACGACAGCTCACTGGGTCAGTCCTCTTGGAGGCATTCATTGTTGGCCTCATCGGTTCCGCACTAGGTGTAATCACGGGATTTGGGCTGAGCCAGGGGCTATTCATGCTTCTCGATGCCATGAGTATCTCCATGCCCGGCGACGGCCTGACATTCGAACCGGTGGCAGTCATCGTGCCTCTCATTGTCGGCGTGGTAATTACCATGATTGCCGCCTGGACGCCGGCCGCCCGCGCTGGCGCGGTCCCTCCCGTAGAAGCCATGCGCTCTGGGGATCAAACAACCAGCAATAGCCTCAGTGCTCGGACGTGGACCGGCGCTGTGCTGGCGTCCGCCGCTATCGCAATCATTGCCTGGGCATTGCAGTGGAACGACGCAGAAACCAAGATTCGTGCCATCTTCGTTGGTGTCGGTGCAGTGATGGCCGTAGCCTCCGTCTGGCTTGTCGGACCCGCGCTGTCCATGCCTCTGATCGGGGGCCTGGGGCGCGTCGTAGGTGCGCCTTTTGGAACCGTCGGCAAGCTTGCGGCGACGAACTCCCACCGCAATCCGCGCAGAACGGGAACCACATCGTTTGCGCTGACTCTCGGGCTTGCGCTCGTGACTGTGATCGGTATGTTCGGCGTGTCCATGAAGGAGGCCGTCAATGAGTGGTCAGAGACCAGTCTGACGGCTGACTTCGTGCTCTCGCCACCTCTGACCGCGCATTCGGCCTTGCCTCTTGGTGTCGAGGACGCGGTGAAGGATATCGATGGTGTCGACGACACCGCAACCTTGTCGATTGGCGCGCTACTGGTAATCCCACCTGAGGAAGCCGCCACGTTGATAGCTTCCGACGGCGAACAAACTGAAGTCGGACCGGAATCTAGTAATGCGTCGGTTTTCAACTCCAACGTCGGCAAATGGTACGGCACTCGCGCCATCGAGGGCTCCCTGGATCTGGCCAAGCCGGATGCGGGAATTGTCATCAGCGAATCAACAGCGAAAAAGAATGGTTGGAACGTTGGCACTGAACTCGCAGTGGTTTCCAAAGGCGGCATAACTCGGCTCCCCGTCACCGGCATTTTTGCTGACACAAGTGATCCAGGCCAGTCGATTATCGTCTCCGACGAAGCCGCCCATAAATATGTCAAAAGCAGCCACCTGTTGCCCTTCCAGACCTACGTCGATGTTTCTGATTCAATCGCGGCAGATGACAGCGCTATGGCTGAGATGAAGCAAAAGCTTAGCGACGCAGTTGCGGACTACCTCGTAGTACAGGTGATGACTGCTAAGGAGTTTGCGGGGCTGGCTAATGCCTCTATCGATGTCATGCTGGGAATCGTGTACGCGCTGCTGGCGCTGGCGGTCATCATTTCGATTCTGGGAATTATCAATACTGTCGCACTCTCAGTTGTCGAGCGCCGCCAGGAGATTGGCATGCTTCGAGCCGTCGGCCTGCAGCGCTCGGGGATTCGCCGGATGATTCGCCTGGAATCTGTGGAGATCTCCATTTTCGGCGCGGTTGTAGGTATTGTCCTCGGCTTGTTCCTCGGCTGGTCACTGCTGACCGTGCTGAAGGATGAGGGCCTGAATACTATCGCGGTACCGTGGCTGCAGATCGTTCTCATGCTGCTTGGGTCTGCGCTTGTGGGCGTTATTGCTGCTCTCGGCCCTGGCCAGAAGGCCGCGAAGACGCCGCCTCTGGCCGCTATCGCAGACGAATAGTCGCCGTTATATGAAAGCGCCCCGTGCAGATATTGTTTCTGCACGGGGTTTCTATTTCGCCTTATGGTCAAGTCCGACGGAGTGGTGTTTCTGCCTTTCGTTGAAACAAGCAGTGTGATGGCGTCAGGGACCGGCACGTGCTTGGTGCTGTGACTGGTTCATGCGACCTCCTTGGTGGTGGTGTCGGCGTCG
>NZ_JANIKI010000011.1:0-89383 GCF_024580435.1 Corynebacterium sp. 5QC2CO
CTTTGGGTTGATGAAGCAGTGGCGCGGGCTTGCGACGCGTTATGACAAGCTCGCGGTCACGTATCGCGCGGGAGTGGTGCTTGCGGCGATTCTGGTCTGGTTACGCATATAAGAGACACGCCCTAGTTGGAGGCCACCGATCTCGTTGATCGCAGTGGCCGCTGTGCGGCGGAACCGGTGCGGGGTAACGTCGGGAACACCTGCGCGGTCCATGACGTCGCGAAGCTGCCTCCGGACGTTGTTCGTCGTATGCGGAGTACCGATGCGGGTCGAGAACAGCAGCGCGTCAGGGTGGGTGAACCGGATCTGCTCCAACCTCTCCCGGACTGCGCGGAGCGTGAAGCTTGGAAGGGCGACTCGGCGCACCGAACGGGCCGTTTTCGGATGATCCTGCCGATGCGTGGGCTCCCCCTTCCTGCTGATGATCGTGCCGCAGATCCTCACTGCAGGGATCGGCGCGTCGAGGTCGAGATCCCCGAGACGAATCGCGAGCACCTCACCGATACGGGCCGAAGTGCCAAGTAGCACCTCCACGATCTGACCGAGTTGCCCATCTGGGCGCGGACCGGCCGTGACCTCCCGCTGCTCCCACGTCCTGATTCCAGACCGGATGGCTGCGATCTCTTCCCAGGAATAGACGTCCGGCGTTCGAACCGGACGGCGCAGACGCGAGACATGATCCATCGGATTGCGTGACAGGATTTCGTGGCGGACCGCGAGAGCGAGCGCGAGGCGGAGGACGACACGCGCTTGCCGGGCACGGTTGTAGCTCTGCTTCGCGAGTTGCTTGAGGAAGTAGTCGCAGCGCGCGACACCGATCTCGCGGAGTGTGACTTCCTTGAAGAATGGGAGGACGAGAGTTCGCATGTTCCGCTCGTATAGGAGCCGGGTGGTTCGAGAGAGCCGGTCCTCGAGCTCCATGTCTTCCAACCAGTACGAGACAAGTGCGGGGAACGGGCTATCTGCGGTCATACCGGAGAACCCTGGCTGGAAAAGGTCTCGCTCAGCGAGCTTCTTCTTCAGAGCACGTTCGGCTGCAGCGCGGGTGTCGGCGGTGACTTGGACGTGGCGGCTCTTGCCGTCCCAGTCGCGGTATCTCGTGCGGGCAACATACCGCTTCTGGACGGTGCGGGAGGTCGCGATAGTGCCGAAGGTGCCGATGGGGGTACGGGGTCTAGCCACGAGTCGCCACCCCCGTTTCCCAGGGCTGGTCGTCTGGTGAAGTAGTGCTGACGCTATCGAGTTGTGGAGATTGCATCCCTCAAGTCTGAAGAGTCTGCACTCAATGACGAATTTCCCGCTTGCAGCGACGAGGTCTGCACTCGGTGCTCACAGATACGGGTATGAGCGAGCCGGATGAGGCTCCACGGCCCGATCCAGAGGAATTTCATCCCGTTCCACAGCAGCAGGAGGAACAGCAGGTAGAGCGCCTGGTTCCAGCCGTACTGGATGAGGGTGATGCACATGGCGGCGGCGAAGAGGTAGATGCCGCCGAACAGCATCGCTGGGACACCCCATTTGAGGCCTCGGCGGGTGCGGATCTTGTCGAGCAGGATGTTCGTGGGCATGCGGCGGCGCAGGAAGATGCGGGTGCGGACGCTGGCGTTCCACAGACGCTGCATGAGATTCATGATGGCCTCACTTTTCACACGGGAGCACTTCGATGTGGCTGGTCCTGTGTGGTGAGTGCCCCGAGGCTTCTTGGGGCGGTCTGCTCCGCCCGACGTCAGGCTTCGCGCGTGGTCTGTCCTGCCATTTCGCAGTCTACGCTGCTCGGTTGGAGTGCGGAAGAGCGGTGGAGTTCCGCTTGCGGATTGGAGTGGAGAAGCGTCAGAAGGAGGAGCCCAGCGCAGCCTTTTGCTCATGGGAGGTTTCGTGCCAGGTGTCGGCGATGAACTGCGCGACTGCAACAGTCGAGTTGAACACGAGGCGTGCATGTCGTGGAGTCGCGGGGCTCTCGTTGACGGAGCCATGCCCGTCGCCGATTGAGTTGCGTGCCTCCGCGACGGACTGCACGAGAGTGGAGAGGGCGCGCATCGCTTTGCGGAGGGCGTCGCTGCCGCGCTTGCTGCCGTCTACCGCGTCGGCATTGATCGCGAGTGCCGATGCGGTGCTTGCGAAAAGAGCCGGGAGCTCGTCTCGTTCGGAGAACTCGATATCCAGATCCGTGAGCACGATCTTGCACTGGCTCTCGAGGAGGTTCTTGCAGGAGGAGATCGCCGCAGCGGGATCTGAGCTGAGGTCGCGGTTGATTAGATCGAGGTGACGGCGCAGCACAGAGTTCTCGGTGAGGTCGGGCGTCTTGGCGAGCGTTAGCTCGGTTGGGGCGTAATACGCGGAAATCTGACGCCAGCCATAGATGATGCGATCTCCGAAACGGTCTGTCTCGATGAGCTCATACCCATCTCGGCGGAGGGTGTCATTGTAGGCAGCGACCATCGCGGCAGCGGCGTCTGGATCGTCGCGGACAATGGGATGGACTGTCTCGGCTAAGAAGTTGAGGAACGTCTCGTCGCTGCCGTTACGAAGCTGGAAACGGTCGTCGTTGAAGACCCAGTCATCCTCCCAGTCCCAGTTGTTCACCATGTGCTGGTAGATGTCGCCGCTGGCAGTGCGGTACCTGTGGTCTCTGCTCGGCAGCTCCTCCAAGTCGTAGAGCCGGGCGAGGAACTGCGGATGCTGCAGCCGCCCCGACCAGTCGTACTCGGAAAGCGAGAGCCAATCGAACACGTTTGAGCGCGTCTGGCGAGAGATCCGCGCGCGGTTCGTTGGCGTCATGCACTAAGAATATCGGCCGCATACATCAGGAAATCGACCGCCTCTGACTCCGTCTGGACCGCACTTCCTCCGGGGAGTGCTCGGTCTGCTGAAGGCTCACGAGCACGCCCTGGGCGCGTTCGTAGTCGACGCGCTGAGCATCGTCGCCGGGCACCGCTCCGAGTGGGCTGCTCGAGGTGACGCCCCACCGGTCGCGGTACGCAATGACCGCCCGTGCCGCAGCCTCACCCTCTGCGGGAGCGGTCTCGTCGAGTCCCGTCAACCAGGGCTCTGGCTGCTTGAGGAGCTTCTCGACCAGGGCATCGATGCGCTGCTCCATGAGCTGCTCCCGCTCGTCGAGGGCTTGCCTCATCGCGGGATCGGTGATCCCGGTCGCGCGCGGGACCAGGCCGGCGATCATCCTGGCGGTCCGCTGCGGAGCAGGCTGGTAGGCCGCCGTGATGCGCTGGAGCCTGTAACGCAGCAGCGACCCGAGATCCTGCACCTCGTCCAGTCCTCCAACATGGATGATGCGCGGGAGAAGACTGTCGATGTCGTGCCCGTCGGCTTCGAGCCTGCGCAGCTCGGTGGTGAGGATCCCGAAGGCGTCTGTCTCGACGAGCTCGTCGATCGTCTCCGCCGTGAGGCCTCCGGCGTGCAGGAGGGCGATCCAGCGTTCCTGTCCGGCGACTTGTGCGATGGTGTCGTACTCGGCCGCGCGTTGCTCGAGTGAGCCCCAGAAGTCCTGCTCCACGGTGATCGTGTCGTGTGCGGAGAGCTCTGCGCCAGGGTGCTGCAGGATCCCGTAGAGGATGCTCCGGGCGGTGTTCTGCAGGTCCTCACGGTGCTGATGCTCCTCGAGGTGATGCTCGTCGGTGGCGACGTAGACGCGGTTGGATTCGCGGCCGCGGGTCATCGCGACGTAGAGGGATTCTCGGGTCACTTCCGGTGAGTGGACGACCGCGTGTGCGGTGTCGACGGTGGCCCCTTGGGCACGGTGCGCGGTGACGGCGTAGCCGAGGTCGACGTGCTCGGCGACGTAGCTCACGGGCAGCGTGATCGTGGTGCGCCGCTTCGATCCTGCCCGCCGCACGGTGAGGGATCCGTCGTCGTTCGCATGGGCGACGTGCCAGCGGTCGCCGTTTTTCACCCAGCTTCGCCCGAGCGAGAGGCGCCGATTGTTCTCGCGGGTGATGATGAGATCTCCGCGGGAAACTTCGTTGCCGTCATGGAGTTTGACGCCGTCCACAGCGACGTCGCCCTGGAGGATTCGGTCGGTGCGGGCGCGGGTGTTGAGCGCAGAGACCGTGTCGAGGGTTTCCGCGATCAGCACCGTGCTCTTTCCCGCTGCGAGGTCTGTGCGCCAGGCTTGGTAGGCGGCTTCGAGAATCTCGTCATATCCGCCCGGCGTGACGCGCTGGTGCACCCGCTACAACACGGTGCGCCGGCATTCCTGGTGTAAATATCTCACCCCTGCGGTGTTTGAGGAGAGCGGACTTGCTATCCTGAAACCTGCTTCCTGACTAAATCCTCCGTGTCTACTATCCGGGGGTCGGGCCCGGACGCTCCTGGCGACACTCTAGACATCACAACTAGCCCGACAATCGTGAGAGGATCGGACGATGGAGTTTTACGACACCGACTTAGCAGCGATTCAGCAACGTATCGTTGACCATCTACTTACCCACGATCCGGGTAAGGTGCTCGGAGCGTACCTATACGGCTCAGCTGCGAGCTCCGGGTTACGATCGCGAAGTGACATTGACATCCTCGTGCTCACCCAAAGTTCACTCAACAGGACTGAACGACAGGCTCTGATAGCACTGCTGCTTGGGATCTCCGGCTGGATTGGCCACGCCGAGACTTTCCCTGAGGCGACCAGCGAACGACCGATCGAGCTCACGACTCTCGCTGTCGGGGAGTCATGGACAATTACCGAGGCACCGGTCATCGACTTCCAGTACGGCGAGTGGTTACGAGAAAGCATGTGGCGGGGGAACCTGCCGCAACCGACCGTCGATCCAGATGCACTTACGCTCGTCGCTACCGCTCAATCAGCGAACGTTCGGCTCCTAGGAGCACCGCTCGGGGACCTGATTCCACCGATACCCTCAGCGCTGCTGCATCATGCGGTCAAGGCTGTCATTCCCGATCTGATGGAAGAGATCATCGGCGACGAGATGAACTCGCTTCTAACTCTTGCCCGAATCCTCGTCACACTCGACACTGGTCAGATCGTCTCCAAGGATGCCGCCGCCGACATGATCGCCCCGACACTGAACGACGCGGATCGGGCGCTGATGGAACTTGCCCGTGACGTCTATCTGGGAAACGCGCCAGATTCCTGGACTGGCTACGAGGAAGGAGTTCTTGATCTCACCCAATTGCTTGCAGAGCGGACGTGAACCCTCCGGCCAAAAAGAGTCAGCCCCGGCGACGCTGTTCACAACATTCCGGGGAAGTACAGCTAGGACGGGTAGGGCACTCCGGGCTTGAGTCCACGCACCTACTGCGGTGCTGTTGCAAACTCGCGTTTTCGACGAAAACGGCGGATCCGGTACCAGCGTTGCGCTGCACACTAACAAATAGTTAGTTATCTGGAATTCCTGTTTGCAACAGCACCCGGTCGCGCGTTCTCGCCACTGGGAGGTGAGATCGCTGAGAGAGTGCTGCTGCTTCGGGGGCCGAGTCTCGAGCGTGGCCTGCTGCCGGAACTGCCACACCAGCTTCGGGGACGGCTGCCTCCCGTGCTTCGAGACGTAGTCGTCGACCAGCCGGTCTTTGACCTGCTCGATATCGCGAGTACGGGAAGAGAACTCGTCCATCAGCTCCTGCGGCACGCCAACGATCTCCCACGCCGTGGAGCGCCCCGCACCGCGCTCACGGGCTTCCCACCCGACGCCGAGGATCTGAGTGAGATGGTCCGAGAGGACCGCGTTGTAATGCTCCGATAGGCCGGTGACGGCGGCGTGGATAGCGCGAGAATCGAGCGTGCGCCACTTCCCGTCATGAGCTGCTTGCACGCGGTTGGCGACGACAATGTGCGTGTGGAGTTGTGGATCCGCGGCCCGAGAATCGTAATGATCGTAGGCAGTCGCAATCACACCCCGCACGTCGACTTGCGCGACGGCGCCACGCGCCCCTTTCGCGCCGACCCTGGTCATCGCGACGTCGCGCTCGAGTAGGGCGATCATGTCTCGGATCGCTGCGTGGTGAGCTTGGGCAATGAGTGCTTGCGTGCCGCCGTCGGCAACTGCCCAGAGGGTCGAGACGGACTTCGGGACCGAGAACGTGAGATCGAACCCTGCGACCGGCGCATTCGTTGGCTTCTGTGCTTCCTCCGCCTCGATCAGCGCTTGCTGCGCGGTACGCTCACCTGCGGTAAGGGACTTCGGGAGCTGATCGAGGCGGCGCTGCGTCCGCTCGCCCGCGGTGGCAAACTTTCGGTACGGACGCCCCAGTTGCTCGCCGCTGTTCGGATCCTGCCCGTGCCCCATGAGGCGCCGTAACTGCTCCTCGCTCACCGAGGCACCGACGGCGATCTCTCCGGCGAGTCCTGGGAGGCCGGCCCCGAGCCAGATGCCGGGAGGCGTTCCTGCTTCAAGGTAGTACCTTGTCAGCGCTGACGACGCATCGCGATCCCCGTCGCCAGCGACAACTGCGTTCAGCAGGTACCGGTACCCGTCCCCAGCGGTCATGACCCTGATCGAGATCGTCACACTGGGCAGGTGCGCCGCAGATCTTGGGATCTACCCTCGGAAGGCGGAGAGCGCGATGTTTGCGTCAATGCAGGGAGATAGCGAAGAGCGCGCTTCAACGGAGATGCTCGAATGGGTCCACGACGGATTGGACTCCGTGGTCGCGGCAGACGTAGACGATTCACACGCCGTACCCGTCGGCGCCGCTCGGCTCGGGGTCGCATTCTGCGCGGCAGACGTTACAGAGCCGGTGCTCGTTGCTCCCCCAGACCGTGACCTCGATATCGTCGGGGATCTCCATTCCGTCGAACTCCATATGCGGAGGTTAGCTGTCGCGGATTGAGTCGTGTCAAGATGCGGCACCGATGCTAAACCGCCGTTACCTATGGTCATCGCGCCGGTCACGCACTCGACGCTTAGTTCTTGAGGTACTCGAGGACGGCGATGACGCGCTTGTTTCCTGTGCGCTCGTTAAGGTCGAGCATGGTGAAGATGCTGCTGATGTGCCGTTCCGCGATCGCGACGCGACATGCATACGGTCCCTGATTTGCTCGTTAGTGAGCTCCGTAGCCATGAGCGAATCGTCAGTATCGCGGAGGAGGTGCTGCGGGAGCGGGAAAGGATTGACATTACTGACGCAGAGACCCAAAGCGCGAGCATCCCTCATCGCTTTGATGCCAGCCCTTCAACCATTGCAACTAACCCGAACTCGAAATCTAGGTCTTGATCGACAGGCTCACATCCGTTGTCGAGCGCTGTTTGTTCTTCTAGTACGAAACCGACCGTATAGCGGCTGATAGCCATGAGAGCTCGGACCGCAGAGACCTCAGCGAATCCTTCGGACACGAGAAACTCGATCTGACTTTCGGGGGCATCCGAGCCCGCTGGCATCTGGTCACTCTTTTGACGGTGAAACTCTGCGTGCAGCCGTGCTCCATCCCGGACTGCCAGAAGCGCTGTCCGGAAGCTCCGCGCGTTGCGCAGGAGAAAGTCGTCCCAGCGCTCCCCTGACTCTGGGAGTGAGGCGTGGTGTTCGCGATCAAGCACATCAGCTGCGAGCGATCCGAGCAGGTGGCCCTTTGTCCGAAAGTGCCAGTAGAGCGCTGGCTGCTGCACCCGCAGATGCGCAGCCAGCGCCCGCGTGGTGAAACCGTCGATCCCCGTGTTATTGAGCACATGCCTCGCACCGCGCAAGACTGCTGCACGATCGAGTCGCGCTTGTTTCTGAGCCATGCTTGCACTTTATCATCGATAACTTTATCGTTGATAAGGTGTCATCTCTCACTTCCGCTCGTGGCTCGTTGGCCACGGTCCTCATCACGGCTAGCCTCGACGCCGCCGGCATGGGCCTGGTGATGCCGATTCTCCCCGCACTGCTACGCGAGGCAGGGGTCACCGCTGATGCGGTTCCGCTGAACGTCGGAGTGCTGATCGCGCTCTACGCGGTAATGCAGTTCATCTTTGCCCCCGTACTGGGAACACTGTCGGACCGATTCGGCCGCCGCCGGGTGCTGCTTGTTTCCCTGGCCGGTGCGACCGTCGACTATCTCGTGCTCGCCACGACATCCGCTCTGTCGGTGTTCTATATCGCCCGTGCAGTGGCTGGGATAACCGGAGCGACCAATGCGGTCACCGCCACCATGATCGCCGACATCACGCCACCCCACCAGCGCGCCAAGCGTTTCGGTTTACTCAGTGCCTGCTATGGCGGCGGAATGATCGCGGGGCCAGCCATGGGTGGACTGTTCGGTGCCATCTCGCCACATCTGCCGTTTTTGCTCGCTGCTCTTCTCTCAGCGAGCAATCTGGCACTCACCTTTATCTTGTTACGCGAGACCCGTCCTGATTCCCCTGCGCGCTCTGCGTCGCTCGCTCAGCATCGTGGTCGCCCCGGCCTCAGCGCGGTGCCTGGGATTACCTTCCTATTAGTCGCATTCGGCCTTGTTCAATTCATTGGGCAGGCTCCAGGTGCGACCTGGGTGCTGTTTACTGAACACCGCCTCGACTGGAGTCCCGTCGAAGTTGGAATCTCCCTGTCCGTCTTCGGGATCGTACAGGTTCTCGTGCAGGCCCTCCTTACTGGCCGCATCGTGGAGTGGATCGGTGAGGCAAAAACAGTCATCATCGGGTGTGTTACCGACGCCTTGGGTCTCGTAGGCCTGGCGATTGTCACTGACGCATTTTCCATGGCGCCTATCTTGGCGGCACTGGGGATCGGTGGCATCGGCCTCCCCGCTCTGCAAACCCTTCTCTCCCAGCGCGTCGATGAACAGCACCAAGGGCGCCTCCAGGGTGTGCTCGCCAGCATCAACAGCGTCACATCGATCTTCGGACCGGTCGCTTTCACAACGATCTTCGCGCTCACTTACATCAACGCCGACGGCTTCCTCTGGCTCTGCGCCGCAGCACTCTACGTGCCCTGCGTGATTCTCATCATGCGTGGTACAGCAGCGTCCCCGAAGTTCGGCTCATGGGCGAGCGGCGACTCGATGTGAGTTGTGAGACGTGAGCAGGAGCAACACGGCGGCGACACTGCTTCGCCATGGCCGACTAGCGAGACGGCGCCACCGGGAAACTCGGCATCATCTACCAAGGACAGGTCAGCTGGGAGCCTGATAGACCCATCGAAATGTGCGTGCCGATCGCGGAGAAAGGCCGGGCGCATCGGATCGAGCCATAGCACCATGAGTCTTCACGGAAGTGCGTTGACGGAGACTTCGTTGTGAACCGGGCCAAGGGAGAGCTGGAGGCCCTCTCCGAGTGGCTTGCCGATGACATGAGCTGGACGCTCATCGAGAAATCCACACACAGCGGCCCCAGTGCAGCCCGAGAGGTGCGCCCGCCGTTCTCCCGAGCGGGTGGAGGTCATTTCTGTCGTCACCCACGGACGACGCGCTTCCTGCGACGGCTACCTCGAGGCTGGAGGAATGCGCGTCCGTTTCAGCCATGCGTTCCGCTTCGTCAGCACCCCCAAGACCGCGATGATCGCAGAACTGCGACGCTACTGCATCGAGACGCAGGTTGACTGAGGCCTGTGCGGACAGCACGAACGACCCTTAAGCCCGTAATCTGGGAACCGCAGAAACTACCCGATCGAAACGCAACTACTTTGCCGGCCCTACGGGGTTGGCTCGCGGTCGTCGTCCTTGGCCGCGACCGTGCGCAGGAGGTGCTTGTAGCCATCCCTCGCGATCATCACGCGCATCGAAACCGTCACGACGCTACTGCCTTCGACGATCAGGGGAGCGGGGACTGATCGCGGACGCGCTGTCCACTTTGGTTAAAAGATTGCGCCGCTGTAGACGACCGCCATCTAGGGCGTGTCTCCTAATTGTGGGCCTGTGCTCGAGCATGATTGAGGTGTGTCACAACGGTCTAGATTTACGCAGTTCACGAATGCACAGTGGGAGCGAGTTGAACCACTTCTGCCAACGAATGAGGGCCGTAAAGGCCGCCCGTTTGGTGATAGCCGCCGCGTTGTAGAGGGCATCATCTACCGGTACCGCACCCGAATCCCGTGGCGAGATCTCCCCGACCGGTATGGTCCCTGGCAGACGGTGTGGAAGCGGCATCGCCGCTACGCAACCGACGGCACCTGGGACCGCGTATTCGCGCACATCCTCGCCGAGGCCGATGCAGTGGGCGACATTGACTGGAACGTGTCAATCGACGCGACGATCAACCGTGCTCATCAGCACGGTACGAACCTGCCGCGCCCTGATCAGGACACAGGGGGCTCTATCGAATTACAAGAATCTGCCGTTATGCGAGATTGAACCGGCAGGTCACGGGATCGGGAGATCACGCGGAGGGTTGAGCACGAAGGTACATTTTGCTGTCGAGGGGCATGGCCGGCCGCTGTCGATTGTGGTGACGGGCGGGCAACGCCATGATGGCGCGATGTTGCAGGAAGTCCTCGGCGATATTCGGGTCCCGAGAATTGGGTGCGGGCAGGCGCGGACGCGCCCTGATGCGTTGCTTGCTGATCGCGGGTACACGTCACGGGTGAACCGCGCGTATCTGCGTGAGCGCGGCATCGCCGCGGTGATTCCGGAGAAGTCTAATGAGATCGCTGCCAGGAAGCGTAAGGGTCGTGCTGGCGGGCGACCGCCCGGGTTTGATGCGGAGCTGTACAAAGACCGCAACGTGGTCGAGCGGGCCTTTGGGTTGATGAAGCAGTGGCGCGGGCTTGCGACGCGTTATGACAAGCTCGCGGTCACGTATCGCGCGGGAGTGGTGCTTGCGGCGATTCTGGTCTGGTTACGCATATAAGAGACACGCCCTAGTACTGAACAGTCGGCGTGTGCGATCCATGACCTTTTTGGTCACCACAACGAGCAAGCGCTCGTCCACGGGGCGGGTAGCGACTTTCTTGGTGAACTGGTCCTCGGTGTAATCGTCGGCACGCGCCACAAAATTGATAGCGCCTTGCTTAACACGGATGTTGAGGGACTCACACTGATTGATGTACTCGCCGTCCAACTGGAGACGAAGTGGGGCAGTAGCGGTGAGCTCGATGTGCTGGACGTTGTCGACGCGTCGTTCGCGGGCTTCGATGTGGAAGGGGGAACGCAGTCGCGTGAAGAAACCGGCTAAATTGGCTGCGGCGACAAGTCCCGTCACTCCCCTCAGGGAAGTGAAGCCATAAAAGCCCAGGCCCCTGCGTAGGGACACAGTGGGGTTGGTGACGATGGGGAGGTCGCCGAGGAATGTCCAGGGATTGGAGTTGGACACCACGGCCATTGCGAGGTCACGGCCAAACTCCGTGCCGTCGATAGTTGCGGTGATTTGTGGCGGGCTTTTGCGCAACTGATTCCATGCGGTGAAAATTGCCGGCAAATAGCGCACGGCTTTAGCGCGGGTACCGTTTTGTCGGAGCTGTTCCATGGTGGAAATGACTTCCGCATCGATGCCGATACCGGCATTGACCACGAAGCATCGCTCCGCTGCATGTCCAACGCTGATAGTGCTGCGGGTTCGGGAGCGCAGCAGGCTTGCGATGTACCACGCGGCATCTACGGGGTCGCGGGGGATACCCAACGCACCTGCCAAGACGTTGGCGCTGCCGGTGGGAATTGCCGCGATGGCAGGCAGTTCAGTGGCAGGCAGTGCGGAGAATGGGTTGGAGTTCATGAGCCCATTGACAATCTCGTTAATGGTTCCGTCGCCGCCGAGGGAAATAATGACGTCGTAATCGCGAACCGTTTTTCCCGCCACCATTTCCGCAGCATGGCCAGGGTAGGCGGTAAACATGGATGTCAAGCGAATCCCCTCGACCGAGCGAAGCGCCCGCACAACGCCGGGCATACGTCGAGCAGTGTTACTGGTCGAATTCGGATTGGAGATTAGCAACGCACGCACAGGCACCAAGATTAGTGCATGAGCAGACTTGTGATGGGCGCATTGGCCGACTTGCCTCCAGGGTGTATTCATCAGTTCGCACCGGGCTAACATGTAGGGCGTGAGTAACCAGAAAAACAGCAGCAATGCGCCCAAATCGCGTACTACCGAACAGCTTGCGGCAGCCGACGGGCCGATGGCCGCACCTCCGGTTGTCATGGTCGGTGCGTGGATTGGTGTCGCCGAATGTGCCCTCGGTCTGGGCTACGGAATCTTCCTTCTGATTCGTGATTTGATGGGGTACCGCGACGAGGCCGCGGTCATTTCCGGTTGGGGTACCGCGCTGTGGTTCTTTCTTATTTTCGGCGCTGTTCTCGCTGGTGCGATTATGTTGCTGCGTGGCGCCCGATGGGGGCGCGGACCGATTATTATGCTCAACCTCTGCTTGCTGGGCGTGGCCTATTACATGTTCCGCTCGAGCGCTTTTCTGCTTGCTCTGCCGACGGCGGCAGCTTCAATTGCTGCGCTGGCCTGTATGTTTAGTCCGAAGGCGGTTGATTGGGCTGCCCGCTCTTTTTAAGCTTCGATGGCGAACGCGTCGACTGACTCACCGCGCTGAACCAGCAGTGTGTCACCGACAACCGCCAGGCGCACGGGCACTTCCGGCTTGTCCGCATTATTTGCATGAGTGGATTTCGCAGCTGCAGGCAGCGGGAGCGTGCCGATAATTTCGAGAGTCTTGGCATTCAATACCGCGACTCCGTCAGCGACTGGCATGAAGACATGCTCACCCCATGGAGCTGGGGTTCCTGTGGCCTCAGGAAACTCGAAATCCGGCGCCAGGGTGCTCGGGCGGAAGCCAAGTAAACCACGTGGCGACCACCACGTCATGTGATGGGGGAGATCCGTTGTAAAAGGCGCACGCGGGGCATCGCCCGGGGCATCGCCGTCGGAGTTAGCTTTCGCCGGCGCTGGGCGCAGGGTAGTCTCATCCAGCGCCAATTCAGTCAGCATCGTGCCGTCCATACGAAAAACTCGGATGCGATTGTCTGACAGTACCGCCGCCGTGTCCTGGCCAACCGATACCAGCGACATATCCGCAGTTACCGGACCAATGTCAATATCGCTCTTGACCTCCGGCTTCCGAGATTCCTCCGGATTTGCCGCCTGCATGACCAGGCGTCCGTGACCATCGCAGTTGTTTACGAGGGCCAGCAGCTCCACGCGCGTGAGCGCACTGATAATCGAACACTCTGGATGTGGCTGCATCTTCGGTTCTGGAGACGCTGGAATCTTGCCGTACTCGACTACTCGGACCAGGTCAGAGCGCCACAGCTCCAGGAATCCAGAGTCGTAGACACCCGCGTATGAATTCGAGCGCACGACGGCAGGGCTGTCAGCCGCAATCGATTTACGGGTTGCGACATACTGCCCCGAGTCGGGGTTGAGTGCAACGGTCTCACCGCAGCCTGCTGCCCCACGAAAAGTCGCGAAAATTTGGCCATCACTGCCCGAGAGCGCACACAGCGGAATATCTCGTCGATAGTGCCAGCGCTCCGTGCCGTCGTTAAGCGAGATAGCACGCACGCCTCGGTCCTCAGCAACGATGAGGGAGCTGTCCATCACCAGTGGTGCCGGGGAGATGGTGTGCGTGCTTGTGCTTGCCGACGATTCGGTGGACCACACCGGCCGGAGAGTATGTGGCATTGCCTCCGGATTGTTCGCGGCTGGGGCTTGCGCTGTGCTGCTCGTCGGTATCGTGGATTCAGTGCGATCGACCTTACGGGCCGGTGAAGCGAGCCATGTCCAACCGATGACTAGCACTACGGCGATGATGAGAATTGCTGATGCGATTCGATTGCGACGCAGTCGGGTCTTTGCAGTGGTGGGCTCAGCGTTGGCTTGTGGTGACTGCAGCACGGTTGGAATGTCCTGTCGACGAGTGGTCGTGGCGAGAGGTGAGGTGGGGGAGTTGGCACGCGCAGCAGCCTAGCTGCGACGATGAGAATTGGAGTGGCCGTCCCGCCTTGAGCTGCGTCCATGGCCGCGATTGCGATGATGGGACTGTGAGCGGTTGTTTCGAGGGCCTCTTCCGCCACGCCCGCGAGGTGGCCTGGAACCCAACACCGGGCGGGCTGGCCCGACCTTCTCATCGATCCCCTTGGGGATGTCTAGAGCCTCGGCGAGCTCGGGGGAGGTGGAAAACCACGTCGGAATCTCGGCCATGTCCAGGTCGAGAGCATCGGAAATAGCCTTCCACTTTGTGGTCTCATCCCAGCCGACGAGCGTAACGGCGACACCGCTGTGTCCCGCGCGGCCGGTGCGGCCGATGCGGTGGACATAGGTCATTTCGTCATCGGGAACCTGGTGGTTGATGACGTGGGTGACATCGTCGATATCGATACCGCGAGCCGCGACATCGGTTGCGACCAGGACGTCGACGTCGCCATTGCGGAACGCCGTCAGTGAGCGCTCACGTGCAGGCTGGCCCATGTCGCCGTGGACGGCAGTGACCAGGAAGCCACGCTCGCCGAGTTGCTCAGCAACGGAAGCGGCGCCACGCTTCGTGCGAGCAAAAATGATGGTGCGACCACGACCGTTGGCTTGCAGGATGCGGGCAATGACCGAGACCTTATCCATCTGGTGCGATTGGAAAACGATCTGTTTAGTGGTCTCGTGGACTGTGGCCTCTTCCTCGCCTGATTCGGCGCGGATGTGCACCGGGCGATTCATAAAGGTACGTGCGAGAGTCAGAATTGGGCCCGGCATTGTTGCCGAGAAGAGCATGGTCTGACGTTCATCTGGAACCGCAGCCAGAATCTTCTCGATGTCCGGCAGGAAGCCCAAGTCGAGCATTTCGTCGGCCTCGTCGAGAACCAAAATCTTTACGCCTGACAGCTCTAGATTATTGCGCTGGTAAAGATCGATGAGACGGCCGGGAGTACCGACGATGATGTCCACACCGCGGTCTAGCTGTTCAATCTGTTCCTCATAGGGGCGGCCACCGTAAATAGTGCACACACGCAGGTTGGTCGAGTGCGCAGCGCGGGCTAAGTCCTCGCCGACCTGCACACATAGCTCACGGGTGGGAACGATGATGATTGCGCGGGCAGTGCCATCCGGTTCTGGAATGCGGGCGTCATCAAAGACGCGGTCAATAAGGGGGACACCAAAACCAAGAGTTTTTCCCATTCCAGTACGGGCTTGGCCGATGATGTCCGTGCCGTCGAGCGCTAAGGGCAGCGTCAGTTCCTGGATGGCAAATGTGCGGGTGATTCCTTCGTCGGCGAGTGCGTCGCAGATTTCCGCGGCGACCCCCAATTCGACGAATGTCGGGGACTGGGACTCTGCCACGGCGACTCCTTTGCTGTTTGTAACCTCACGTGACACGACGGCTTAATCGGTCTCTCTAATCCTAGCCGCTTTGGGAATGGTTATGATGTCACCTATGGACTTCACTATTGGATTTGCAGACAATACGCGTGAGCTGAACATTGAAAACGTCGCTGGTGGTGAGGAGGTCAAGGCTGCGATCTCCCAGAAGCTGGCTGCTGGCGAAGGTGTGATTGAGCTCAGCGACGGCGCTGGTCAGGAGTACTTGATTAATGCTGACAAAGTCGCCTACGTCCGTACCGGTAACAACGCAGACCGTAAGGTTGGCTTCTTCGCCTAATGACGCAAGAACCCTTTCTCGTACGCATTGCAAGGAGCTGGGGGTGGCGAGCCTATGCCATCCCTGTACTTGTGGTGCTCACAGTCATCATTCTCTTCGACATCTTCACTGCTGAAGATGATTCTTCAGGTTCCGGCAATGGCACTGTCGCCTCGCAGAGTGGCAATGGTCGCCCTGGTCCGGTGCCTGGTGAGGGATACGGTGATGGTTACGAGGGAGGGCAGTTGCCACCCGGTCCGGCCTTTGCCACGGAACCCTCGGGAAATTTTAAAGATGTCACTGTGGCGCATCCCCGGGTCGGGGAGGGGCGCGACAATGCGGTCAGGTATTCCGTGGAAATTGAAGACAACATTGATGTTCCTTCGATTGGTGGCGAGCGCGCCTTTGCAGAGACGGTGAACTCGATTCTGGCCGATCCACGTGGCTGGACAGCTGATCCAGATTTTTCTTTCGAGGCAGTGTCTCGCAATCAGGATCCGACGATTGTCGTGCAGCTTTCTTCGACTGGAACCGCACATCAGCTGTGCGGCAACACCTTGGGAATGGAGACCTCCTGTTACCTGTCTGGGCAGCGGGAAGGTGAGCCTGGGCGCGTGGTCGTCAGTATCGCCCGGTGGGTTCGAGGTGCCCTGCCTTTTGAGGGGGACCTGGGATTGTATCGCCAATACCTTATTAATCACGAGGTTGGTCACGGACTTGGGTACGCGGTTCACGAGCCCTGTCCGAGGGACGGCGGTATCGCGCCAATCATGATGCAGCAGACCCTGAGCGTGTCGAACGATGAACTGCACGAAATCGACAGCAGCGAGGTCTATCAGGTCGATGGCAAGACGTGTTCTGTCAACGGCTGGCCGTACCCATTTGGGGCGGACGACGATACGGCCGCACCGACTCAGAAAGCAAGGTAGTAGCAGATTATGATTGCCACTCCTCCCGACCGTGTTTTAGAGGCCTTTGGTGCCCAGGGCGAGCCGCATCGTGCCGGGCGAGCTTGGGACAATGGCTGGGTCTACGACGATTCCATTGTCCTTTCGCCGGTACATAATTCGGCGCAGGCGCTGTGGTCTGCAAAGGTTCGCAGTGCTCTAGATGTCGATGGCGTCCGAGTGGCGAAATCCGTGCGTACCAGTGACGGCCGCTTGGTTATTGCTGGGTGGCAGGCTCGTCATTTCATCCCGGGGGGATTCGCGCCACGTGCCGATGAAACCATTGTTGCCGCTGGTCGCGTGGAAGAGTCGCTTGCCAGTATTGAACGGCCACAGTTCCTCCTTGATAAAGAGCCCGATTACTTCGTCATGTGTAATCGCGCAGCTTGGGACTCTGACCCAATCGGCATCCTCGAGCAGCTTCTCGATGCGGATAGCGTCCCCCGCGCCGATTGTGCCGAGGCTCTCACGATCTCCGGTGATCTTCTCCAGTTGCGGGCAGAGATGGTTGTGCCAACGGAGCTTCTGCAGGTCTGTCACGCAGACCTCGTCGGCACGCTGCTTTACGACGGCACGGCCGCCCCGGTTCTCACCGATATCGTGCCAGCGTGGCATGTCCGTGGTTGGACAGCTGCCTTGGCGGCAGTGGATTGTCTGTCCATGATGGGGGCTGATGAGGAGCTACTGCGGCGCTTCGATCACCTGCCGGATTTCGGTCAGTTGCTCGTTCGTGCGATGTGTTATCGACTTTTTGTCCACGCTGTTAGTCCAGAATCGCAGCCGGGTGCGTATCGCGGTCTGTTCCGCGCGGCTTCGCTAGTTCGCGCGTTTGTGTCTAAGTAACGCCGGGCAGTATTTACGGGAGTTTTTGGGGCGGGGGTATTTTTCTCCTTATTTCGAATGGGTGTTCGAGTATCGGTCCGGAGGTTGTGCCACAATGGTGCATATGAACGTAGATGGAATGCCGAAGGTTCGGTTCGTCCAGGAGGAACCTCCTCGTCGTCGGCAGTGGCTGGGTACTGCGGTAGAGGCGCTTTTCCCTTCCCATAATCAGGCGCTCGTGGTAGAGAACAAGCTTGTAAACCAGTCTGTTGTGCGCGTTTTAGGCGGCCCAGGGACTGGTAAGAGTTCGCTGCTGGCAGATCTCGCGGTGGACTACATGCAGGCGGGCATTCCGGCGGACAGCATTTTGGTGGTGTCACAGTCAAAAGAGGCCGCTGCGGAATTGAGGCGGGATATTGACAGGCGTTTTGCCTCTGAACTGGGGGAAGGCGGTTCGGTCGGGGCAGGCCAAGGTGGCATGGTGCGTGCTGTGCATTCACTTGCCTATGCAGTAGTACGTGATGCCGCCGTCAGTCGAGGAGAGCCTGAACCATCGTTGACCACTGGTGCACGCCAAGATGCTGTCGTGCGGCAACTTTTGGCCGGTCATGCGGAAGATGGTGGTGCGTATTGGCCAGAGCGGTTGCGCCCGGCTCTTCCATTAGTCGGTTTTTCCCGTGCGGTTCGTGACTTTCTGCTGCGTGCAGCTGAGCGGGGGATTGATGCCCCGAGGCTTCAACAGCTCGGTGTGGACTATGGCATTGAGTCGTGGTGTGCGGCTGGCAAGTTTATGGCGGAGTATCAGCAGACTATGCGGTTGGCGTGGGAGCCCAGTCTGAACGCAGCAGAGATTGTCTCTGCGGCATTGATGGAGCTGGATACAGACGCGCAAGCACTGGCTCGGTGGGGAAAGTCGGTGGTGTTGATCGATGATGCTGAACACCTATCCCCGGAGGCTGCACGTCTTGTGGATCGGTTTGTGTCGCAGGCGGCGGTGGCCGTCATTACTGGTGATGAAGATCAATCGGTTTTCCACTTCCGCGGTGCTAATAATGACTATCTCCGGGGGACTGGTGAGGTCGAGTACAAGGCAATCCACTTGCAGCAGTCTTACCGCTGTAACGCTGATATCGCAGATTTAGTCAACGCGGTTTCTCAGCGCTTGCCTAATGCTCCTGCATATCGTGGCATTGTTGGTTCAGTTGGAGCACAAGAAGCTAGTGAATCCGAAGTCGGAAACAACAGCGAGGCCGGCGCCGCGGAAAACTCGTACGCAGCTAAGAGTGCAGTAAAAATAGCTATTCATCCTTCTGAACGTGCACAGCGAGCCACAGTCGCGGACTACTTCCGGCGCCTTCATATCGACGAGGGAGTGGCATGGAAGGATATGGCGGTCATCGTCCGGTCCGGTGCAGGGGAGTCCTCTCTGTTCCGTGCGTTGTCGCGTGCGGGCGTGCCTGTGCAGATTGACCCAACGGACATCGTGCTAAGTCATCAGCGATTGGTGCGAGCGCTGATGGTGGCGTTGCGGGCAACTATGAACCAGCTCGATGACGTGGAGTGGGACGAGTTCCTCTCCGGCCCATTGGTCAACATGGATCCGATCGTCAAAGAGCGTCTGCTGCGCGGAATCCGAAAGGCCGACCTGTTCGGCGGGGCCGCGATGACTCAGCTCATCGGAATCTTGAAGGCAGAGGGACTCACAGCTGAACAGCTGGAGCTTATTGAGTCTCTGTCGCAGCGTGAACGTCAGGCGCTGCAGGTGCCGCTGGATCTGTTGAGCGCAGCTCGTGAAGCGTTGCGCGATGGTGTGGAAGCAACTTTGTGGGCAATTTGGCAGTCCACTGGTTTGGCAGACCATCTGGTGGCGGCATCGTTGCGCGGCGGTACAGCTGGCGCATCGGCTGACCGCGATTTGGATGCTGTGATGGCACTGTTCGACTTTGCTGGTGACCGTGTGGAGCTGAATCCAAAACTGACGGTTGACGGTTTTATCGCTTCTGTGGAAGAGCAGGAGCTGCCCATCGGCGCACGTGACCGTAGCGGGGTAGAGCGCGATGCCGTGCGCATTCTCTCAGGCCATGCGGCTCTGGGCAGGCAGTGGAAAGCAGTAGCGGTTGTCGGAGTCCAGGAAGGCCAGTGGCCCAGCCTCGGTGTGACTGGCTCGGTGATGAAGCAGAACGAGTTCATCGGTCTCGTTGATCACGGAATTGAGCCGCGGGAGTACATCAATTCCATGGCGGATGCGCTGGCGGAGGAACGTCGTTTGCTGCACGTCGCGGTATCACGGGCGAGCGACAGGGTACTGCTGACCGCAGTCGATTCTCCTGACGATGTTGGAGTTCCCAGTCCGTTTATTATCGAGCTCGTTGAAAAGCTCGGTAATTCGGGGACGGAGCTGGTGAAACAGTCGGAAGCCTCGTCGTCTGCGAACGGAGTCGGGGCTACGGCTAATGAAGCAAACGCCGGCAATCCGGATGTTGCAGAGGCAGAAAATGTCGCATGGGCCGGTGAAGGCCTGCCACGGGTGCTCTCTGTGGAGTCACTGCTGGCAGAACTGCGTGCAGCCGTTGTGGACGATGCGGAGACTGAGACGCGGCGTCGACAAGCTGCACGTCAACTCGCGCGATTGGCGCAGGTTGAGGTTGCTGGCGCACATCCAGACACCTGGTGGGGGCTCCGTGCACCGTCGACTTCGAAGCCGGTAAATGACAAGAAGCCGATGAGGATCAATCCCTCCAAGGTGGAAGCAACCCTGAGTTGCCCGCTGAAGGCCATGTTGGATAAATCAGCACCGACATCGGCCATGTATCTGGGCTCCCTACTGCATCAGGCGGTAGAAGCAGTCGCCAAGGGAGTGACTGTGCCTGAGGCTCAGTCTGAGATCCGGCGTGTTTTTGGGGACCTGTCCGATGATCCGGAGTGGCGTAAGCGTACTGAGGAAGAGACCTGGTTGACCGGGCTGGAGGATTGGCAGCGGTGGATTGAGACTAAGAAAGATATCGGAACCGAGGTCCCAGTAAATGTCAACATCAACGATGACATCGTGATTGTCGGACGAATCGACCGGTTGATTGAAGACGCTGATGGTGCAGTTCAAATCGTCGATATTAAAACCGGTAAGACAGCGCCCTCCGGTAAAGAAGTAGAAGGACACGCACAGCTAGCTACATATCAACTGGCGCTGTCGAAGGGGAAGCTCGTTGAAAGCGGAGATGGGCTCGCTGTGGACAACGGCGAAGGCATTGAACAATCTGGGGCATACCTGGTATTTCCGCGAAAGTCACACAATAAGACCATTATCACTAGCCGCGAACAGTCAAAGCTCACGGAAGACAAGTTGGCTGACTGGGAGCGTCGCGTAGAGCAGGTAGCACGTGCGACGTCTGGCCCGCGTGCCTTGGCGCTCGCTGGTGATCATTGCAAGTTCTGCACGCTTTCGAAGGCGTGCCCGGCAGCAGAAGGGAATCGGTAGTCATGTCGGAGGAACGAACCATCATTGATCCCGTCACCCTGTCGGAGATGATGGGGCAGGACTTTCCGCCCACCCCGCAACAAGCGGCGGTAATCGGTGCACCGATGGAACCAATGCTTGTTGTCGCCGGTGCCGGTGCTGGTAAAACAGCGACAATGGCTGCCCGTGTTGTGTGGTTGGTCGCCAACGGCTTTATCCGCCCAGAAGAAGTTCTAGGTTTGACCTTCACCAGGAAGGCAGCGCGCGAGCTCGGCGTCCGTATCCGCCAACAGCTGAATGCGCTTGCTTCTTCCGCTGCATTTCGTGCACAAGCTTCACCAGAGGTGCTAGCAAGCCTCGAGGTCATTGCCCCAACCACGCTTACTTACGATGCTTATGCCTCTGAAGTCGTGAGCAATTATGGTCTTTTGCTGCCGACGGAGCCGGGGGTCACCATTATGGATGGCGCGACGCAGTGGCAGTTGGCCTGGGAAACAGCTCGCAATGTGACCGAAATTGATGTCGATATTGCACCATCAACGCTGGCTAGTCGCATTATTGAGCTGGGGTCGAACATCGACTCAAACTTATCTACCCCGCAGGCGATTCGCGAGGAAACCGAAGCGTTCATCAGCAATATTGAGCAGACCCCGCAGAAGGGTAAACGCGAGGGACTAATTGGCGATCTACAGGGCATCGTCGATAAGCAGCGGGAGAGATTAGAGATTTTGCCGCTGGTAGAGCAGGTTCGAGCTCGGTGCAATGAAGAAAATGTCGCCACCTTCGGTATGCAGATGGCTCGGGCGGCCCGGCTAGCCACCGACTTCGCGGAAGTCGGGGAGGAGGAGCGGCGTCGCTTTAAGATCATCATGCTCGACGAGTACCAGGACACGTCGCACACACAGCGGCTGTTCCTGCGTGCGCTGTTCTCCGGTGGTTGTGTCACCGCTGTCGGCGATCCGATGCAGGCAATTTATGGCTGGCGAGGAGCAACGGCCGAAAACCTTGTGCAGTTTGTCAATGATTTTCCGCGGTCAGATGGGCAGCCAGCGGAGAAAAAGCAACTGACCATTTCTTGGCGAAACCCGCAGTCAGTGCTGCAGCTTGCTAACGCAGTCTCCGACCGTGCTTTCGCGGGGCAGGCTCGTACGGTAGAGGCACTGGATGCCGGCCCAAAAGCAGGTCAGGGTGAAGTGCAGCTTGCTTTCACCGCAACCGGTGAGGAAGAAGTTGCATACATCGCAGATTGCATGGAGACGGAATTACGCGAATGTGAAGCAGCTGGCAACAAGCTCGATGCCGCCATCCTGGTTCGGACAAATGCTGAATCGGCTGTCTATTTAGATGCACTGTCTGAGCGGGGTGTGCCTGCAATCATTGTGGGACTCGCTGGATTGCTGCACTTGCCCGAGGTCATGGATCTCACCTCGGTGATGAAGATATTGGTCGACCCCAGTTCAGACCCGGATGCTCTGCGTCTGTTGCTCAGCCCACAGTTCAATTTGGGTGCCGCGGACGTGGAGGCACTTCGCACTCGTGTAGACCAGCTGGCAATGGCAGGCAAGGACGAGTTGGCCCGAAAGAAGGGCAATGTCGAAGAGACTTCAGACTCCTCACCGCTTTCCCAGCTCGCTCGCCAGTATGACAAGCTCGTGGAAGATGCCGAAGCAGCATCGTCTGCGGTGGGGCTGGGGCACGCCATCGCCGACCCGGATATTCGTTTTTACGACGGCACCCCGCTGGCGCGCGGCAGTGTGGAAAAAAATGGGCGGTTGGTCTGTAGCGAGTCACTGAACTACACAGATGAAGCAATGGCGCGCATCGCACAGTTGGGTGCAAGCCTACGAAAACTACGTCGGTTCTCGCTGAATAAGCCTCTGCCGGAACTGGTCGAGGACATCGCTACTGAGTTTGGAATTCGCGTAGAAGCAGCGGCTGGACAGTACGGTTCCGCTACTGCGATAACCAGGCCGACGACCGCGCATCTGGATAGGTTTGTCGATATCGCTGCGACGTATTCTCAAAATATCTCGGACGATGTGACAGGGTTTTTGAACTATCTGGAATTCGCTGTCGAACACGATGATGGTTTGGAACGGGCACCTATGAACATGCCGGAAAACTGCGTCCAAATCATGACTATGCACAAGTCAAAGGGCTTGGAGTGGGAAACGGTTGCTGTTCCGGGCATCACC
The DNA here is from genome assembly GCF_024580435.1 of Corynebacterium sp. 5QC2CO. Taxonomy (NCBI): domain Bacteria; kingdom Bacillati; phylum Actinomycetota; class Actinomycetes; order Mycobacteriales; family Corynebacteriaceae; genus Corynebacterium; species Corynebacterium sp. 5QC2CO. Next base: position 22,866 of record NZ_JANIKI010000011.1, read on the forward strand.
ACTAGCAAGTTCGACAGAGTTGATTTGTCATCGTGGCTCACCAATTCAGTTCAGCTTCCTCCTGGCGCAATTACTCAAGTGGATCCGCTAACGGCTAGTGCAGAAACAACAGAGGATGCAACGCAGCTTGCAGCAGGCGATTGGGCTCCTGTCGCTGATTCTGTCGATAGCAACGCCCCCGAACTGGACATATCAGGCACCGATAACCAGACCGACCTCAACAAGGTGATCAAAGCCTACAAGGAAGAGCTGCGAGAAGTGGAGAGGGAAGAAAAACAGCGCCTCTTCTACGTTGCCATGACTCGCTCCGCGAAAAAGCTCATTGTCACTGCAAGCAGGCGGCCTAATCCGAGCTTGAAGAAACCCACCGACGTGTCGGCGGACTTCGCAGCCATCGCCACTCAATTCAGTGACTATGTGGTTTCGTGGACAGATGGGGAGGACCCTGAGGTAGAGGACACTGAAGTCGATTTGGACTGCGACACTGCGGTTGATGGGGTGGTCTGGCCCGTCGATACCCTGGGCAACCGCCGAGATAGTGTGCAGCGAGCAGCCGAAAGCGTCATGCGCTACATGGGCGAAGACCAGAATGAGCGCCCCATTGCAGGTGACCTGTCTGAGGTATGGGAAACGGAAACGACCATTCTTGTGGATGAAATCCTTCGAGCTAAGGCCGCGGAGATTCATCTACCAATGCCGACAAGCATGTCCACTAGCGAATACCAAGCCATGATTGCGGATCCGGTCGCGTTTGCTCGTCGGAAAGCACGCCCGGTGCCGTTTAAGCCAAACCGATTCGCGCGCCGAGGTACGGCATTCCACGCTTGGTTGGAGAATCGCTTCGGTGCACACAGCCTGCTGGACGATGAGGATCTCTTCGGGGATCAACTGGATGACTTCCTCGGCACAGAACAAGTCGCGTCCGAACGCGAACTGGAGAAATTGAAGGCGAACTTCGAGGCATCTGAGTGGGCTGACCGCACGCCAACGCATGTAGAGGTGCCGTTTGAAATTGCCATCGGGCAGAGGCGGGTCGTCGGCCGAATCGACGCGGTGTTTAACGACAACGGGAAGTGGAGCGTCATTGACTGGAAGACAGGCCAGATGCCGCGCGGAAAGGAAAGGGAAGTAGCGGCGCTACAGCTGGCGATTTACCGCCTGGCGTGGTCGGATAGGCTGCGCGAGATGGGAATGGAAACTGCCCCCGAAGACATTGAAGCCGGGTTCTTCTACGTTTCGGCAGGACGGACGCTAATACCAGATGAAGCGCTACTGCCAAGCAGGATAGAGTTAGACAGGAAAATGCGCGAGCTGATTGGATAATCATCTACGTATGTAACTGCCGCGTGGCCGTGGCCAGTTATCCAGGTGAAAGCAGCAGTTTGTATGCGCTATTTTTCACCGGGAGGAGTTTTCATGAAAGGCAGGCGAGGAGCGGTTGCGTAATCCAATTCGGAAATCTTCGGGATACGAAACCGGGCTCAATGATCTTCCCGGGCATGCACTGCTGGGAGTCATTGGCCTGCCTGAATCCGCGCCGAAGAATCCTTGGCGGCTCATCATACGTCGTTTGAACTACGCCGTATTTTTGCTGCTGATTGCATCTGTCGTGGTCTACTACGACCGCAACGGATACACAGAGCCTCTCACCTTCATCGATGCGGTGTATTACTCGGCTGTCAGCCTGTCGACGACGGGTTACGGTGACATCACGCCGGTGACACAGAGGGCTCGATTACTCAATATTTTGATCATTACGCCACTGCGTGTGGCCTTCCTTGCTCTCTTGGTCGGTACTACTCTGACCGTTTTGACCCAAGAATCTCGGAAAACCCTGCAAATTCAGCGCTGGAGGAGACAGTTGCGCAACCACACCGTCGTTATCGGATACGGCACCAAGGGTCGTTCTGCCATTGCAGCTCTTCTCGCGGACGGCGTAGATCCGGCAGAAATCGTTGTTATTGATACGGACAAGGAAGCACTCGACCACGCTTCGAATCAAGGCTTGGCGACGGTGCATGGGTCGGCTACTAAATCCGATGTGCTGAAGTTAGCTGGTATTCAGCGTGCCCGCTCTATAGTCGTTGCACCGAACAAAGATGACACAGCGGTGCTGGTCACGTTGTCGGTCCGTGAGTTGGCGCCGGGTGCCTCAATTGTGGCCTCGGTGCGTGAATCAGAAAACCGCCACTTGTTGACGCAGTCAGGTGCAGACCAAGTGGTTATTTCTTCTGAAACCGCCGGCCGAATGCTGGGGCTGGCTACGGTGACTCCTTCGGTGGTTGAGATGATGGAAGATCTCCTGAGCCCGGATGAAGGATTCTCTGTTGCAGAGAGGCTGGTCACCGAAGAGGAAATCGGTGCCAGCCCACGGCACCTCGCGGATATTGCACTCGGCGTGGTGCGCTCGGGTGAGCTGTACCGAATTGATTCACCGGAGTGTGAGTCGGTGGAGCCAGGCGACCGGCTGCTGTACGTCCGCCGTGTCTACAGCAATGACGAATAGCACTCGACCAGTTTAAAAATGGGGTCTAACAACTTTTGACTTACTCAGAGGCGGATGTGAACGAGCCGGATTATCTAGCTGGGCTGGATCCAGACCAGCGCGAGGCAGCAACGGCTCCGATGGGGCCGGTGTGCATTCTTGCTGGAGCCGGTACAGGTAAGACCCGAACAATTACTCATCGCATCAAGTACCTCATTGACCAGGGGTTTGTGCAGCCGCAGAAGGTATTAGCGGTGACATTTACCTCGCGTGCAGCAGGAGAGATGCGCGACCGCCTGGCAAAGATGGGAACGCCTGGAGTCCAGGCGCGTACTTTCCACTCGGCAGCTCTTCGCCAGCTGCGCTACTTCTGGCCCCAAGTCGCCGGTGATATGCCCTGGCAGCTGTTGGATGACAAGAAATTCCGTGTCGTCGCCCAAGCAGTACGCCGGGTGGGCCTGGACACCTCCAAGGAAACGATCCGCGATGTCATGGGCGAGATTGAGTGGGCGAAGGCCACTCTGGCCGGTGCGGATCAGTACCAGGCCGCGTTGCGGGAGCATGGGCGCACGGCGCCTCTGTCTGCGGAAAAAATTGTCGATTGCTATCGCGCTTACGAGGACATAAAAACCACTCCTGACGGGCTATTGCTTGACTTCGACGACCTGCTTATCCACACCGCCGGTGCGATGGAGAATTCCCGTGCAGTGGCGGAGGAATTCCGCAACCAGTATCGGTGCTTCGTCGTCGATGAGTACCAGGATGTCACCCCGTTACAGCAGCGAGTTCTCAACGCCTGGCTGGGAGACCGTGACAACCTCACAGTTGTCGGGGACGCCAACCAGACGATTTACTCCTTCACAGGGGCGACTCCGCAATATCTGATGAACTTCTCTCGGGACTACCCGGAAGCCACAGTGGTTCGCCTGCAGCGGGACTACCGATCGACCCCACAGGTCGTCGAGCTGGCCAACAATGTCATCGGCCGTGCGCAGGGGCGTATCGCCGGTTCGCGGCTGAAGCTGATTGGGCAGCGTGAAGACGGCCCGGAGCCGACTTTCAACCAGTACGACGATGAGCCGATGGAAGCTCGCGCGACCGCGCGCAGCATCAAGCGACTTATCGACGCGGGTACACCGGCATCGGAGATTGCCGTTTTGTACCGCATCAACGCACAGTCCGCAGTTTTTGAGCAGGCTTTGTCCGAGGTAGGAGTCGCCTACCAGGTTCGTGGTGGGGACGGTTTCTACCAGCGTCCCGAGATCCGCGATGCCATCGCCGCACTTGTGCGAGTTTCCCGTTCCTCACGGACCGTTCCGACATTGCAGGGCACGAATCTATTGGATTTGGTCAAGCAGGTTTTCGCGAGTCTTGGCATGACTGACCAAGAGCCGGAAGGCGCTGGTGCCAGGGAACGTTGGCAGTCACTGCGCGCCCTATTTGACCTGTGTAAGGACATCGTTCATGCCAACACCGAGGTCAATATCCAGGCGCTCCTCGGCCAATTGCACACCCGGCAGCAGGCCAAACATCCACCGACGCTGGATGGCGTGACGCTGGCTAGCCTGCATGCAGCCAAGGGGCTGGAGTGGGATGCGGTGTTCCTCGTTGGGCTTACCGACGGTTCGCTGCCTATCCAACATGCGCTGAATAAATTCGACCGATCTCCTGCACAGGGGGCGGAAGCCATCGAAGAAGAGCGCCGTCTGTTCTATGTCGGCATTACTCGAGCCCGCGAACATCTGGAGCTATCTTGGTCATTGTCGCGGACAGAAGGCGGCCGCAGGTCACGTCGCCGCACACGATTCCTCGATGAACTCGACATTGATGTCTCTGACTACTCGGCTGAGGCACAGCGAAGCTCAAGGAGCTCTAGTTCCCGCAGTAAGCGTCAGCAGTCCAAACAGTGCAAGGGCTGTACTAAGCCATTGCACACCGATGCCGAGCGGATCTCAGGGCGTTGTGAAGAGTGCCCAGTCAGTGCGGATCCTGCACTACTGGAAGCATTGCGTGCATGGCGCTTGGAAATGTCGAGGGAAATGACGGTCCCCGCATTCGTGATCTTCTCCGATGCGACCCTTCTGGCCATCGGTGAGCAGCAGCCGACTACGCCGGAGGAACTTCTGCAGATTCCCGGAATTGGAGAAGCGAAGCTCAATCATTTCGGCGAAGGTATCTTGGGAATCGTCAATTCTTTCGTGAATTCCTAGTCAGATTCTGCTCAAGGCACTTCGAATTACATGAACTGCATCTGCGAGTTGCCATGACCACACACTGGGCACTGCGGGTGGGGAGCAACCGTAGTGCGGGTGATATCGAGGCTTTCCAGATCTATGCGCACCTCCGTTGCACATAGATCTGAGAGATCCGGCCGCCGCAGCTGCCCAACCAACAGTGGCACTGCTGTGTTCAGCCATTCCGGTGCGGCCACGGGCGTAAAAGTGCGAAGCTGTAGCGCAATCAGTGCCCGGACGGGGTCGCGGTCTCGTCGATAAGCTTCGAAACACATCGAGCAGGGCCCTTGACCTGGTTGAACAAGCGGCCCAAGAATCAGTGATCCATCGCGGAAATGCGTGTGCAGATGCTCAATTCCACGATGAAACAGAGCGCGAACCAAGGGCATGCTCGGTACTTCCATGCCCGTGACCACCGCGAGCCCGATGTCTTCCGGCGTGGATTGAGATATTTTCAGTGTCGCATTGCGAGTGGGTGACATTGCCGTCGTCCAACTACCACAGCCCGTGCGACGAAGCTCTTTTAAAAGTCCGGTGCGCAAACTGTCCCGACCGATCAGCGTAATCCTCCGCCGTGTCGGCGGTTTTTGGACCAGCGCGGCTCGGTGAAGGTCGGAGATAAGTGCGGTAATGAACTGCGGTGACAGTTTGTCGTGACTGTCAGTAAAGGCCTCGCTTAAGGTGCTACCTCTGTGAGCTGCAAGAAGCGCCGAGAAGACAGGCCCCGGCGGGGTGCCGTCGGAAAGCGGCAGGATCATGCTGCGCTCCGGTTCCACGCCGAACTGAATCCGCGCGCCTGGGCGCATGACAATTGGTACCTCCGGCCGCAATGCGTAGTCCGTGGCAGGCGCGGCAAGTGTTTGTGCCGCGGGTGTGTGCGAACCTATTACGCCAGCCGTACCATCCCGCCCCCGAGACGTATCCCTGTATTCCCCCATAAAAATATCTTTTACCCCGGGGCCAGCTTTTACGCAATCGCAGCGCAGAGCATATACGCTTAAAAAGCATGAGCACCAAGCGACCTGAGTACGGCCCGGATGTTGAGGTTCGGCGCTCGAAGCGCCGCCGCCGTACTGTGTCCGCCCGCGCGGAGGGAAACCGGATCATTGTCATGGTTCCGGATGATCTCAGCGCCGCTGCGGAAAAACAGCAGGTCAATGAAATCGTTGCGCGAGTGCGGAAAAAAGTTGGCAGCAACCTGGATAATTCCGAGCTGGAGCGCCGCGCACGGCTGCTCTCTCGTACGGTGCTGGAAGATCGCCCGCGGTTCGAGTCAATCAAATGGGTCAAGAACATGTCGCGCAGGTGGGCATCCGTCACCGGCGGCGTCGATAGTCCGGGGCGCATTCGCATTTCGCACCGGCTTGCCGACGTCCCGGGGTACGTCCTCGACGACGTCATTGTGCACGAACTGGTGCACACTTTCGTCGACGGTGGTCATACCGAAGAGTTCTGGTATTGGGCGGCAAAAGCCCCGTACCACGAACGGGCACGGGGCTATTTAGAGGCGTATCAGCGCTGGGGAACCCAGAGCTAACTCGCTACTTATCGTCGTCGGCGTCGCCAGAATTGTCCTCGTCGGCGTCACTGTCGTTGCCCTCAGCCGCGCGCTTTTCGGCTTCTTTGCGCAGCTGCTCTTCAAGCTCTGCGATCGGGTCGAAGTCATCGTTTTCCGAGCCGCCAAGAACCGAATCAATAAAGGCCGCGGGTTCATCCAAATCCTCTGCCACGGGCAGGAAGTCCGGGTGATCCCAGACCTTGTCGCGTCGCTCGATGCCCACAGCGGTGGTCAGACGGTGCCACAAGTTGGTTGCCTCACGCACCTTGGGGGATCCGAGGTCAATGCCGGTGGCCTTCTCCAGCGCCTGTTCAGCACCTTCGGTGGCGCGGCGACGACGCCAGGCTTCATCCAGTTGTGCGGCGCCCGGTAGGCGCTCACCGAGGGCATCGGTGACAACCATGTCCACCCACCCTTCGACCAGTGCTAGCAGCGTCTGGAAACGAGTACGAGCATTCTCGTTACGAGAACGGATCTTCGGGCTCAGATCCATATTCTGCAGCTCGCTCATAGCCTCCTGCATACGCTGCGGATCCTGCATGTTCTCAATATCCAGACCGCGGGCGGCCTCTTCAATCGCGGAGTAATCGATGACGATGCCGGCAGCGTATTCCTCGACAGAGGAAATCATGCGTTCAGCCAGCCATGGCACGCGGTCGAAGAGACGTTGGTGGGCAGCTTCGCGGGCAGTGGCGTAGATAAACAGATCGCGCGCTGGAACCTCGAGTTCCTCCGCGAGAGCGACGAGATGCGTTGGCAGCAGTACCGCCGCACCAGTGGTGTGTAGCGGCAGCCCGAGGTCAGAACCAGTCAGGCTCGTCTGTGCCAACTCCGCCAGCGCATTTCCTAGCTGCGTACCGAAACTCATCGAGTTCATCTGGCGCATGATGCCCAGCATCGGCCCCATCATCTCGCGAGCTTCCTCTGGAACACCCTCGAGGGAGGCATCATTCATGCGGCTGGCGACGGGATCGACAAGGCGAGTCCATGTCGACTTGGTGTTCTCCAACCACTGCAGGCTATTCCACGCTTCTACGCGGTTGACACCAGCCGGCAGGGAGGTGACGTCATCTAGCCACAGTTCGGCCAGGCGCAGGGAATCAGTCAGCGCCTCGCGGGCTGAGTCCTTCACCGGAGCCGGGTTACCAAGACGGGTCCGTGCAACGCGCTCGGCCGCGTCGTAGTTGACAGGGCCAGAGTTAGACTCCTGGAATCGCTGTCCTATGCCGGAGAACATCTCGCCGAACTGGTTGAGAATATCGCCCAAGTTCGGCTGGTCCCCCTTGCCGGAGGCACCGTTGCCGGGCTGCCCGGGGCCGCCGAAACCGAAGCCACCGGCGCCGCCCATGCCACCGAAGGGAAACCCGAAGAAACCGAAAGGACCGCCCTGGCCGCCCTGACCGCCCTGACCGGAGTCATTGTTGCCAGCGTCGTCGCGATCGTCATCATTGTCGTTCGGACCAAAGCCAAATCCGTTAGAACTCATGCTCCCACCGTACCGGGCAATCACCCGCGTGAGTACTTAAAAGCACCACTTTATTGGCAACTTCGCGCCCAGCGAACAGATACGGACAAGATTCAGCAGGTGTCCAGTAGGCAGATCGCGAGAATGTAGGGTGTTATTTGTGAATCGTCGTACCCAAACTCTTGTTGCGGGCGCTGTGCCCATCGCCGCGTTGGCAACTGTGCTTTCGCTGCCAACGCTGACAGTGCCCTATGCCGCGCAGGGGCCTGGCCCGGTCTTCGATGTCCTCAGCGATGTCGAGGGCAAGAGCATTATCTCGGTCAGTGGCAGTGCTGCGGACTCCGAACACTCTAAGGGCACGCTGGATATGACAACCGTCGCAGTCAGACATAACCTGACATTGCCGCAGGTCATTGGCCTGTGGTTCGATCGTGACAACGATATCGTCCCCATTGAGGCGGTCTTCCCTCCGGGCCAGAGCCAGGACGAGGTGGAAGAGGAGAACAAGGCTGCATTCACCGAGTCGGAGGCCAACGCCACCTCCGCTGCACTGGCACATCTCGGGTTGCCGATGGAAGTCACCGTCGCCTACACAGTGCCGGATAGTCCCGTTGATGGGCGACTGCATGAAGACGATGTGATTCTCGCAGTGGATGGGGTGGCAGTAAGCAAGCCCGAGCAAGTCAAGGCGATTATTGCCGGACGCAACCCGGGCGATACTGTCACGTTGAGGGTCAAGTCTGCGACCGTCGATAAGCAGAAGGCTGCTAAGGGCGAGGACTCTGACCCCGAGAAAGCCGTCGATATTTCTGTGACACTGGCGGAAAACCCGCATCAGAAGAATGTGGCGCTGCTCGGCGTTGGGATGGGGGCGCAATCCGCGGACGACACCAAGGTTGAGTACCAGCTCAGCGGCATTGGAGGTCCGTCGGCGGGGCTCATGATGACGCTCGGAGTGATCGACAAGCTGAGTCCAGGCGATTTGACCGAGGGGCAGCATCTCGCTGGCACCGGCACTATTGACGCTGCCGGCAACGTGGGCGAAATCGGTGGCATTACACACAAAATCTCGGCCGCCCGAGATGAGGGCGCCGAGATGTTCTTCGTGCCGGAAGGCAATTGCGCAGAGGCTGTGACTGCCGACCGAGGCGATATGAAGTTGGTAAAGGTCTCTGTGCTTGACGACGCGCTTGCGGCAATCGAAAAGCCGGAGACCGCGCAGACCTGCTCGTAGTTTTTGCCGTAGTCCCTACGAGCAGCTGCTAGTTTCAGCTAGTTCTTGCTGAAGGCCTCGAAGTTTTGCTGAGACTGCCATTTATCAATCTCTGCAGCCGTTGCGCGCAACTGCGGGTCAAATTTGAGGTAGGCCTTTGTCTCGCGCGCAATGAGCCCGGACAGGACAATCAGACCGATGAGGTTCGGTAGCGCCATCAGACCGTTGAGAGCCGAGGCGACGGACCAGACGGTTTCCAGATGAGTAACAGCGCCGACGAAGACTACGCAGGTGAAGACCGCACGGTAGAGACCGGTGCCGCGGCGACCGACCAGGGACTCGAATGCGCGCTCACCGTAGTAGGACCAGCCCAGCATGGTGGAGAATGCGAAGAAGACAACCGACAGCGTGACGATTGTGCCACCCCAGTGGCCAGGCAGACCGCGGGAGAATGCCTCAGCAGTCAGAGCGCCAGTGTCGACGTTGCCATCCTGCCAAACACCGGTGCTGATGATAACCAGGCCGGTGAAGGACACGACGATGATGGTGTCAATGAAGGTCTGAGTCATGGAGACCAGACCCTGACGAACCGGGTGAGTGGTCGATGCGGCGGCAGCGGCGATAGCACCGGAACCCAGGCCCGACTCGTTGGAGAACAGGCCGCGGGCAACACCCATCTGCAGGGCGAGAATCAGCGTGGATCCTGCGAACCCACCAACGGCCGCGGTGCCGGTGAAAGCATCGGTGAAGATGAGCTTGAAGGTCTCGGGCAGCGCCGAGACATTGGCGACGAGCACCCACACGGCCGCACCGATGTAGAGCACAATCATCATCGGCACAAAGCCGGCGGTGATGCGGCCAATCGACTTAATGCCACCCATCAGCGCCGCACCTACCAGGATGAACATGATCATGCCGGAGAGCGTCGGATCGATGTCGAAGCTGTTTTCCAGGTTCGAGGCCACGGCGTTGCCCTGGGTCAGGTTGCCGATACCAAACGCTGCCAGCGCAGCGAAGACGGCGAAGAGAATGCCCAGCGTCTTACCAAAACCATTCGGGATGGCCTTGCGCAGGTAGTACTGCGGACCACCGGACTGTTCGCCAGCTGCATCGACCTGACGGTACTTCACGCCCAGGAATGCCTCGGAGTACTTCGATGCCATACCTAGCAGGCCGGTCACCCACATCCAGAACAGCGCACCGGGTCCACCCAGGCCGATCGCGGTAGCGACACCGACAATGTTGCCGACACCGACTGTTGCTGCGAGAGCCGTCGCAAGCGCCTGGTAGTTGGTGATATCTCCCTCGGCGTCTTCGTCGTTACGGTCGATGAGTCCGAGGCGCAGTGCCGGGCCGAGTTTGACCAGGTGAATTGCACCCAGGCGAATGGTCAAAATGATTCCGGTGCCGATCAGCGCGGGGATCAGGAGATACGGACTCCAAATAAAACTATCCGCCGCTGAGGCAAAATCGCTGAAGCTTTCCATGCTGTGGAACTTTACTGGTAGAAAGCCTTAATCCGATCATTAAATTCTCAGAAAATGATTATTGTGCTACTAATTCGTCACAAGTGGGGGTAAACATATTCCGGCGAAAGCAAAGATTATTCCGCCAATCAGTGTGAGAGCAACGTACCCACATGCCCTCCAAAAGTGTTGGTTCTTAAGGCGTACGATCTCTCCGGCGAGTGTGGACCACGTCGACAGGCCGCCGGCGAAGCCAATCATTACCGTCGCATAGGCCAGGGCAGGCGTCATGCCATTGCTTATCGACGTTCCCCGTGACCACACCACAGCAGCGACACCGGCGACGAAGCAGGCAACCATATTCGCGGTCCACGTTCCGGGCAGTTTGGAATCAGCCCACTTCACCGCAAGTTCGGCCAGCGCATAGCGCAGCGCTCCACCTACTGCCGCGCCAACTGCGATAGCGAGGATGGCAGAGAGCGCCGAGGAAAAAGAGTCGAGGAGATTACCGGTCATTCCGCGACCTCCCGCGAGCACTTGCTGCCCAGCCAGTAGGCGAGAGGGCAGCACAGCAGGTGAATAAGTCCAACGCTCACAATCAGTACGACTGATGTGTCCGCCTGCGCCAACAAGAGAATGACAAATGCGGAGAAAGTGGTGAAACCGCCACAAAAGCCAGTACCGCAGAAAGCGGAAAGCCGAGGATTAGCAAACGCGATACTGCTGACCAGGCCGAAGAGAAAGCAGCCCAACAAGTTGATGACAGTGGTCGAAACTGCGCTAATTCCCGAGTTCACAATCGCATCGATTGCCGCGCCGAGCAGAAAGCGACTCACTGCGCCAATAGCGGCACCGCCGGCGACAACCAGGGCCATGAGAACCTGCGCCCGTCCTGCTGATGGCAGTTTCGCAGCGACAGTTTCCTCATTCACGGTGAAAACGCTAGCACAGTGGCGAAAGGGGAGGTAGGCGCCGACAATTCGAAATCCTTCACCAGGAGGTGTTCCCGTCGGCACGCGACAATCTACCTACTGCACCCTATTGCAGGGGCGAGTTTGCCTTACCGAGTGGTTCTTGCCATGCGCGCTGACCCTAAAACGGGGACACTGGGGAAGAGGAAGCGCATTTAAGTCCGGTTTCCCCATTCCGGCCGGCTCGTCGGCGGTGAAATCGGTGGTTGCGCAGTTCGCCGATTCAGCAGGAGGATACCCACAATGGCTCATGAGCGCGCCGGGCAATTGGCCCAGCCATCCGACCTTATCGATGTCGCGGAACTGGTCACTGCTTATTACACAAAGCACCCGGACCCGAATAACCCCGACCAGAAGGTCGTCTTCGGTACTTCCGGTCACCGCGGTTCCTCCCTCGACGGCGCTTTCAACGAAGACCACATTCACGCCACCACTCAGGCCATCGTGGATTACCGCAAGGGCCAGGGCATTGAAGGTCCGCTCTACGTCGGTCGCGATACTCACGGCCTGTCCGAGCCGGCAATGATTTCCGCCCTCGAGGTGCTCACGGCCAACGGCATCACCGTGATGGTTGACGCTCAGGATCGCTACACGCCGACTCCGGCCGTCAGCCACGCGATTCTGACGTACAACCGCGACGTGGAGGGAGGTCCGACGGGGAGTAGCTCCGCGCGTGCCGACGGCATCGTGATTACCCCTTCCCACAATCCGCCACGGGATGGTGGTTTTAAGTACAACCCGCCGACCGGTGGTCCGGCGGACGCGGATGCGACGGACTGGATTGCAGCTCGTGCCAATGAATACCTGGCTAAGGGCCTGGATGGGGTTAAGCGCCAGCTGGTGGATAAGGCTGGAGACCTCGTCGTAAAGCACGACTACCTCAATGCATACGTGTCGGACCTGCCGAACGTTGTCAACCTCGACGCCATCCGTGATGCCGGCGTACGTATCGGCGCTGACCCAATGGGTGGTGCGTCGGTGGATTACTGGGGCGCAATTGGCGATGCGCATAACCTAAACCTGACTGTGGTCAATCCGCTGGTTGATGCGACCTGGCGTTTTATGACGCTGGATACAGACGGCAAGATTCGTATGGACTGCTCCTCGCCGAATGCGATGGCGTCCCTGATTGGTAACCGCGATAAGTTCGACATCTCCACCGGCAATGACGCGGACTCCGATCGCCACGGAATTGTCACACCGGACGCGGGTCTAATGAACCCGAACCACTACCTGGCCGTTGCCATTGACTACCTCTTCGCACACCGTCCGGGCTGGTCGCAGGAGACCGCGGTCGGTAAGACTCTGGTGTCTTCGTCGATGATTGACCGCGTGGTTGCCAATTTGGGTCGCAAGCTCGTGGAAGTTCCAGTCGGCTTCAAGTGGTTCGTCCCGGGTCTGCTCAGCGGCACCATCGGCTTCGGTGGTGAAGAATCCGCTGGTGCATCGTTCCTGCGTCACGACGGCACTGTGTGGTCTACCGATAAGGACGGCATCATCCTGGACCTCCTGGCCAGCGAGATTAAGGCCGTGACCGAGAAGACTCCATCGCAGCTCTACGCAGAGCTCGCCGATAAGTACGGTGCCCCGGCTTACGCCCGCACCGATGCGGACGCAACCCGTGAGCAGAAGGCAATCCTGAAGAAGCTCTCGCCGGAGCAGGTCAAGGCCGACACCCTGGCAGGGGAGACCATCACAGCCAAACTGACTGAAGCACCGGGCAACGGCGCTGCGATTGGTGGCCTCAAGGTGGTTACGGAGAACGCTTGGTTCGCGGCGCGTCCGTCGGGCACTGAAGATAAGTACAAGATCTACGCGGAGTCCTTCAAGGGCGCGGATCACCTGGCACAGGTTCAGGCTGAGGCGCAGGACGTGGTCTCGGCAGTTCTGAACGGGTAATCGGTAGTCATTGGGCTAGCTGTAAACAGTTAGCCTGTACTAACATTTCTGTGTATGAAGAATTTCGTAGGCGTGGTGGCACGATTCGGCCTGGCTGCAGTTTGGTTGTACTCGGGTCTTATCAAACTGCTGAACCCGCTGGAATCGCGTCAGGCAGTTCAAGCTTATGAGCTGCTGCCGAGCGATTTGGTGCCGATGGTAGCGGTCGCGCTGCCCGCTTTCGAAGTTATCCTTGGACTCCTGCTGGTATTGGGGCTTTTCCTGCGTCCGGTAGCGGTGTTGTCTGGCGCGCTCTTGCTGGTGTTTATCGGTGGCATTATCTCGGCGTGGGCGCGCGGCCTGCAGATTGACTGCGGTTGCTTTGGCGGCGGTGGCTACGACGAGAACGCTGGCCCCGCTACGTATCTGACGGAAATCGCCCGAGATATCGGTTTTCTGGCCTTGGCTGTATTCGTGTACGTGTGGCCGTGGAAGAAGTTTGCCATTTACGCCTAGTCCGCTGGCTAGAGGGGAAGCCTAACAACCATTTCCGATTTCTCAGGCGCAATTGTGTCATTGGCAAGAAAACACCGCTATCGTAAGCGGTGTGAGTCAGAAGATTAAGAATCCAAATGAAAAGGGCAGTGGCTTCGTCGTCGGCCTGATTGCTCTTCTTGCTGTCGTTGCAGTTGTTATTGGTGGCGTTATCTACATCGGCCGATCGCAGCCGATTGAGGGACTGCCAGATGAGGACGTCGACTTCTCCGTCGCGCTCGACGGCGATGTCATCCGACTGAGCAAGGACGGCGCCGAAGGGGCTAAAACGGCCACTATTTTTGAGGACTTCTCGTGCCACTACTGTGCTCAGATGAGCGAAGAGGGCCACGATGATGAGCTCAAGGCGCTAAACGACGGCAAGCTTGTCGCTGAATACCGCACGCTGAACTTCCTGGATGGTCAGGAGAAGGAGCAGCGTGACGGTCACTCCACTCGCGTCTTCGCGGTTGCCCGCAAGATTGCTGAGACCGGTGATGCTCGCGCATATTGGAACTTCCACACAATGATGATGGCTGACCAGCAGAACTCCGTCACGTGGAGTAATGATGAGCTGGCTGACCGTCTGGAGCAGCTTGGTGTCGCTGACGAAATTGTCAGCGAAGTCCGCTCTGGCATCGACACCACCGAGGCCAAGGCGAGCGCAAATGCCAACTTCGATGACCTTGAGAAGCGCTTGGGCAAGGTTTCCTCACCGCACGTCTTTGTCGATGGCAAGGATATTCTGGAGAACATTTCCGGCGATGGGGGACTGGGGCAGTGGGTTAAGGTGGCCCTGCGCTAGGTTCCGTGCACACTTACACGATTCATCTTCAGTTCATGTTCGGCAGATCCTCTCTGGGGCACTCGGCGAATACGTAAAAGAGTGTTCTACATGCGGATTTGGTGATACATGACAGTGCCATGTAGCCTTTGAGGAGTCCACAGCGGAGGGTAAAAGCCACTTCGATGTTGATTCTGGGGCTATGGCGCAGCTGGTAGCGCACCACACTGGCAGTGTGGGGGTCACGGGTTCGAGTCCCGTTAGCTCCACCAGTAGAAAAACCCTCGGTCGTTATGACCGGGGGTTTTCTTGTATCTGCCCTGGGTAGTGCGTTCGCCGTTTACCTCAATGATTGGTAATCCGTATGGCTGTAGCAACTTTGTCTGAACGGTGGAATACTGGGGGTATGGCATACAACGACTCCGTTATTCAGAAACTGTCCACCGAAGAATCCCTTGAGCTGCTGGCTACGCAGACTTTTGGGCGCCTGGTTGTTCGTCGTAAAGACGATATGGATCTTTTCCCGCTGAACTACGTCGTTCATGAGGGGAGCATTTACTTCCGCACTGCCGAGGGGTCGAAGCTCTTTACTGTTTCTCTGAACCACGATGTTCTTTTTGAGGCCGACTTTGTTGACAAGGATGCACAGAAGGCATGGTCGGTCATCGTAAAGGGTGACGCAGAGGTTCTCACCTCCCGCGCGGATATTAACGCTGCAGATGAGCTGCCGCTGAAGCCCTGGCTGCCGACGTTGAAGTACAACTACGTGCGCATTACCCCGAACGATGTTTCGGGTCGCCATTTCCACCTCGGGGAGGAGCCGAATCGCTACGAAGTGTAGCGGTGGCATATGGCACTTTTGCTTTACGACGGTGGGGGCTCCGTCGTAAAGCAAAGCTTGCAGCGTGCAAAGGCAGCTTTTAGTGACTGAGCACCGCCGTTAGCTGTTTTTTAAAAATTGTTGGGTTAAATTACCCAAAAGCGCCCTAAGTGAGATTCAACGCGTTACAGTCGCAAATGTGACGTGCACCATAGAATCGACCGATGGGGTGCCAGCGCAGCCCGATGTGCGCAGGCAGTCCCCACGTATGCAGAAGATCGTAGATGAAGCGCGCGCGATGCTGCGCGAATCGGGCTGGAGTGCTATCAGCATGCGCCGCCTAGCGGCGCGGCTCGATGTGAAGGCGCCATCGCTGTACAAGCACATCAGCGGCAAAGAAGAGCTCCTTCAGCTGCTGCTGACCGAGAGCCTCGAGAATCTGGGCAAGCGTATTCATGCTGCCATTGATGAGGAATGCACTTCGGCGTCTCTGCTGCAGGCGTACCGCCAGGCAGTTCTCGACGATCCGCATGGTTACCGGCTGATGAGTCGCACTAATTTCGTGAATGTCGTCGCGCCTTCGTCGTTGGATGCCTGGATTCGCGATGCATTCATTAAGGTTGCCGGCGATGAGTCTAAGGGATTGGCCATGTGGGCGTTCGCCCACGGTTTGGTAACCGCCGAGCTCGTCCAGGATGGTTCACCTGCGCTGGAACCCAGCGCTGAAGCCGGTGCGGCAGACAGCTTGGCCGCAGTTGGAGCTATTTGGGACGCTGGCGCGGAGGCCTTCTCTTAAGGGTTTTCTCTTAAGAGGTTTGCTGCTCTGTCCTGGACGCTAGATCGGTGGCCCGGGGCAGTAGCCTAGCGCTACCAGGAATCGGCCGGTCCGGGAGGGACGGCTCGCTTGTGCCGGGAAATGGAGTAGAGGTGCTCGATTCGCGCGGCATCCTCATCTGAGACGGCCTTGCCTTCGAGGTAATCGTCGATGGCGGTATAGGTCACCCCGAGTGCAACTTCGTCGGGAAGCGCAGGGCGATCTTCTTCCAGGTCGGCCGTAGGCACCTTCTCCCACGTACTGGCTGGTGCGCCGAGGTGACGGAGTAAGGCCGCGCCCTGGCGCTTGCTCAGCCCCTGCAGCGGGACGAGGTCGCAGGCGCCGTCGCCGTGTTTGGTGTAGAAGCCGGTGACCGCCTCCGCGGCGTGATCTGTGCCGATGACCAAAGCGCCGTCAACACCCGCCACTGCGTACTGGGCAATCATGCGCATGCGAGCCTTAATATTTCCCTTGTTGAAATCGCTGATAGCGCTGCCGGTCAGGGCATCGGTGACCTGGGTGGTCATCGCGGCGGTGGCCGGTTCGATATCGATAGTTAGCCTTTGGTCAGGCTGAATGAATTGCAGTGCCACCTGTGCGTCATCCTCGTCGGCCTGCACGCCGTGGGGGAGGCGAATGGCAATGAAAGTGGCATCCTCGCCGCCGTCGCGAAGCTTTTCGACGGCCAACTGCGCTAGACGCCCGGCCAGCGTGGAGTCTTGACCGCCAGAAATTCCGAGCACGAATCCCTTGGCATGCGCGGCGCGGAAATAATCGCAGAGAAAATCGACTCGGCGGCTGATTTCCTCGGCGGCATTGATGGTGGACTGGACGTGGAGGTCGTTAATAATCTCCGACTGGAGGGGATGCGGGAAATCCTGTGTTCCTACTGGTGTCATGAGCCTCACTCTACCGTTAGTTCCGGACGGGAAAAGGGATGATTTTCTTGCCAGAAGAGTGCCAAAACTCTCATCTTTATCGAGTAAGTGCTGTTCGGATAGGGGGTCTTTGACCGGACGGTGGCAAGATTTCCAGCGTGAGTACAACCGAACAGAATAAGACTGGACCGAACCGGGAAACCACCACAACTCGGTCGATAGCCGTGGCTATCATCGCCGCTCTGGGCGGCCTCCTCTTTGGTTACGACACCGGTGTCATCTCGGGCGCGCTGCTGTATATCCAGCGTTCGTTTGAGCTGACTCCAGGACAGGAGTCCACTGTCACCGCCATGCTCTTGGTCGGTGCTGCCCTCGGTGCGTTCCTGGGCGGTCGCGTAGCGGACTCCCTGGGGCGCCGTGGCACCATCCTGCTCGGAGCGGTCGGCTTCATCATCGGCAGTATCTGGTGTGCTTTCGCTACAAGTGCGTTTTCGCTGGGTGCTGCGCGTACTTTGCTCGGCGTCTGTATCGGTGGTGTTTCCATCGTTGTACCGATGTACATCTCCGAAATGGCACCACCGCATGTGCGTGGACGCCTGGTCAGCCTGAACTCGCTGATGATTGTGATTGGTCAGCTGGTGGCGTTCCTCACCAACTCCGCCCTAGCCTCCTCCGGTAACTGGCGACTCATGCTTGGATTCGGCGCTGTCCCTGGCATCGTGCTGCTCATCGGCATGCTGGTTTTGCCGGACACACCGGCCTACCTCGTCCGTCGAGGACAGGAGGGCGAGGCGCTGGCCGTGCTGCGTCAGATGCAGGGAGATGAGGCGACCTTGGCTGAGGTTGCCGTTGGTGAGGCGTCGTCAAGCGCCGATCAGCGTGCAGCAGAGCGCCTGGCCGTGAAAACCCCGTGGGTGCGACGCACCGTCATCATTGCGATGCTTATTGGCGTGACGCAGCAGGTCACGGGTGCGAACGCGATTATGTATTTCGCGCCGACGATGATGAACAAGGTTGGCTTGTCAACGGAAAGCTCTGTCTATACCTCCATCATTATCGGTATCGCCTCGGTGATCTCGTGTGCAATCGGTATGAGCATTATTGACCGCGTTGGTCGCCGGCGAATGCTGATTATCGGTTTGGTGGGCTGTGCAAGCTCGCTGCTCGTGCTGGCGCCCGTCTATGGTCTGTCGAGTAACTCTTCGACCGGTGCCATGATGTCGCTACTGCTGATGACCGTATTTATCGTGTTTCAGCAGGCGGCTGTGTCGGTGGCGACCTGGCTCCTGATTTCCGAGATTGTCCCGACAGAAGCCCGCGGCCTGGGTATGGGGCTGGCAGGGCTCGCGCTCTGGGGTGCGAACTGGTTTGTGGCGCAGGCATTTCTCCCGATGGTGGATGCTGTCGGTGGTGCGTGGTCATTCTTCTTCTTTGCCATCACGGGCGCGATTGCGCTGGTATTCACCATCAAGGCGGTGCCGGAGACTTCTGGCAAGACACTTGCCGAGGTCCGCGAGTACATGATTGCCGCTGCCAAATAGAGAAGCGGAGGCAGTTGCAACGTGGGGAGTCGCAATCTTGGGGTTGACCGTCAAAGGACATGTTTCCCCCGGATTTTTGGAGTTATTCCGCTTATTAGGTAGTATGGCAACTCGTGTCGTAACGCATACTCTTTGATATTTCTTCGGATTATCAGGAAGGGTGCGTTGCCAGGCAGTCACTGGGGTGATTGTCCGGGGAGAGTGCAGTGTGCACATTCCCGTTTCGGAGCCGAGTAGAAAGGAGCGCCCGAATGAAGGTCCGCAAGTCCCTTCGGTCGCTGAAGAACAAGCCGGGCGCTCAGGTCGTGCGCCGTCGTGGCAAGGTCTACGTGATCAACAAGAAGGAGCCGCGCTTCAAGGCCCGCCAGGGCTAAGCCTTATTTAGGCTAGCGCGAAGCAAATAGCTTCCTCATTTATTGCCAAAACCGCAATCTGAAGTCGCAGTTTTACTGTGGCTAAGGGTTGCGGTTTTTGGTTTTTCGAGGGGTAGGTTCAGGCGGCGACAGCGTTTATGGCTGGCGGCGGTGGGGCGATGGAAGTTACTGACTACGTTTATGACAGAAATGGCTCGAAAAATGGCTTGAAAGTGTCATAAACTTACACAGTTTCACATTTGCAGCCCATGTTCACATGTGCAGCCCGTGATTTTTTGAGATCGCTGCTGAGTCCGAAGTTGGGCAGGGGAGGGACAGGGAAGGGGAGGGGCGGTGCGGCGCCTGGTATTGGTGTGATTGGCCTCGAGCCGTCTTGCAGTAATTGGTTTAACCAAAATGCGCCGATAGTTGTTTTTCTGCGATTTTCTAGAATTTTTAGCGTGAAATTACAAGGTTGTGGTGCGTCTGTGTACAACATCTTGTGCGCCAGAGATCTCCGAACAGGGAATACCATGGTTGTGAGTACTACATCTAGTATGACTAGAGTTTTCCAGGCACCAAGTGTAGTGTTTTCGATGTCGAGCCAAGGATAGCTAAAAGGATCTGTCGGCCACCCGTACTCGGTTTCTCATGGACCTCCGGGAGCTTTCAGTCATTCAATCAATCCGCTGATTCCTCGGCCGCTTCCGTTGTTTGTACGAAGTCGATCCGATTCATTGGTCTTACCCAAAGCCAGAAAGTTTGTGAGAGTCATGGTTACCGTTTACAGCAAGCCTGCATGTGTCCAGTGCCGCGCTACCACTCGCGCCCTCGATAAGGCTGGAATTGCCTACGATATCGTCGACATCACCATGGATGATGAGGCTCGAGATTACGTCATGGCTCTCGGTCATCTACAGGCACCGGTCGTTGACACTGGCACTGAGACCTGGTCGGGTTTCCGCCCGGACCGCATCAAGGCTCTCCAGGCAGCTTAAGAATCACACACCTCCCCGCAGATTTCGTTGACCACCCGGGAAACGAAGATTGCGGGGGTTTTGCGATGTAAAGGGTGAAGCTCTCATGCTGGTGGTGTATTTCTCCTCGGCGACGGGGAATACACACAAGTTTGTTGAAAAGCTAGGTATCAAAAATGCCCGCATTCCCATCCGTCGCAATGAGCCGGAGCTTATCGTCGATGAGCCCTACGTCCTCATTTGCCCGACTTATGGTGGCGGCGCTTCCATCAGCGGCGGTAACTCGAGGCCAGTTCCTCCGCAGGTCATCAAATTTCTTAACAATGAGCACAACCGCTCTTTCATCCGAGGTGTGATTGCTGCCGGCAATCTCAACTTCGGTGAGGACTTCTGTAAAGCAGGGGATGTCATCTCCTACAAGTGCAAGGTTCCATATCTATATCGCTTCGAGCTGATGGGAACCGACCATGATGTGCAGCGAGTCAGAGAAGGGCTAGAGGAGTTCTTCCACGGTAGAGCCAGCGCTTAAGTTGGCTAGCCTCAGTGTCGAGGGAAGGGGCACTGAGACAACCGAATGGGTGCGCTCGCGGAAGCCGTCGTAAAGCGGTGCGCGAGGAAAATAGCTAGATTGGATTGCTCTGGGCAGTGATTGAACAGACCCTGCGCAGGCAAATGAATATTAAAGGAGTCAACGTGTCGGAAATGGGCAAGCAGGTCGCGGAGCCGGTGGGCGAGGACAAGCTGGATTACCACGCGCTCAATGCGCTGCTGAATCTGTACGGTGAAGACGGCAAGATTCAGTTCGATAAGGACCGCATGGCTGCGCGACAGTTCTTCTTGCAGCATGTCAATCAGAACACTGTGTTCTTCCATAACTTGCGGGAGAAGCTCGATTACCTGGTAGAGAACCATTACTACGAGGCTGAGGTTCTGGAGAAGTACGAATTTGAGGACGTCAAGGCGCTGTTCAAGCAGGCCTACGCCCACAAGTTCCGTTTTCAGACTTTCCTGGGTGCTTACAAGTACTACACCTCGTACACGCTGAAGACTTTCGACGGCAAGCGTTACTTGGAGCGCTACGAAGACCGTGTGTGCATGGTTGCACTTACGCTTGCCGACGGCGACTTGGGGCTCGCGCAGCACCTGGTTGATGAGATCATCGCCGGACGCTTCCAGCCTGCTACTCCTACATTCCTCAACTCCGGTAAGGCCCAGCGCGGCGAGCCGGTGAGCTGCTTCCTGCTGCGTATCGAGGACAACATGGAGTCCATTGGCCGCGCCATCAACTCCTCGCTGCAGCTGTCCAAGCGCGGCGGTGGTGTGGCGCTGCTGCTGAGCAACCTGCGTGAACAGGGCGCTCCGATTAAGCACATCGAGAATCAGTCTTCCGGTGTCATCCCGGTTATGAAGCTGCTGGAGGACTCCTTCTCCTACGCTAACCAGCTGGGTGCTCGCCAGGGAGCAGGCGCTGTCTACCTGCACGCGCACCACCCGGACATCATGCGCTTCCTGGATACCAAGCGTGAGAACGCGGACGAGAAGATTCGCATCAAGTCGCTGTCGCTCGGCGTTGTCATTCCGGACATCACGTTCGAGCTGGCCAAGCGTAACGACGACATGTACCTCTTCAGCCCGTACGATGTCGAGCGTGTCTACGGTAAGCCGTTCGCGGACATTAGCATCACCGAGAATTACGCGGATATGGTCGAGGACCCGCGTATTCGTAAGCAGAAGATCAACGCGCGTCAGTTCTTCCAGACCATCGCTGAGATTCAGTTTGAGTCCGGCTACCCGTACATCATGTTCGAGGACACGGTTAACCGCGCGAACCCGATTGAGGGCCGCATTAACATGTCGAACCTCTGCTCGGAGATTCTGCAGGTCAACACCCCGTCGACCTACAATGCGGACCTGTCCTACGAGCACGTGGGTGAGGACATTTCCTGTAACCTCGGTTCGCTGAATATTGCGATGACCATGGACTCGCCGGACTTTGGTCGCACTGTCGAGACTGCCATCCGTGGCCTGACTGCGGTCAGTGAGCAGACTTCTATTGACTCGGTGCCATCGATTCGCAAGGGCAACGACGGATCTCACGCCATCGGCCTGGGGCAGATGAACCTGCACGGCTACCTTGGCCGCGAGAAGATTATGTACGGCTCGGAAGAAGGCCTGGACTTCACCAACGCCTACTTCGCAGCAGTGCTCTACGCAGTCCTGCGCGCATCCAACAAGATTGCTCGCGAGCGCGGTCAGAAGTTCGTCAACTTTGAGAACTCCGACTACGCCAGCGGCAAGTACTTCGATAACTTCGATCCGGCAGAGTTCCAGCCGAAGACTCAGCACGTCAAGGAGATCTTCGAGAACTCCACCGCGCACATTCCGGACGCTGAGGACTGGGCACAACTGAAGGCCGACGTCATGGAGTACGGCCTGTTCAACCGCAACCTGCAGGCAGTGCCGCCGACCGGTTCGATTTCCTACATCAACAACTCGACCTCGTCGATTCACCCGATTGCATCTCAGATTGAGATCCGCAAGGAGGGCAAGATCGGTCGCGTGTACTACCCGGCTCCGCACTTGGACAATGACAACCGTGAGTACTTCCAGGACGCCTACGAAATCGGCTACGAGAAGATCATTGACACTTACGCGGTCGCTACCAAATATGTTGACCAGGGACTGTCACTGACCTTGTTCTTCAAGGACACGGTGAGCACTCGTGACCTCAACCGTGCGCAGATTTACGCATGGCGCAAGGGTATTAAGACTCTGTACTACATCCGCCTGCGTCAGGTTGCGCTGGAGGGTACTGAGGTCGAGGGTTGCGTATCCTGCATGCTTTAAGCAAGCGTGCTTGAGGGCTAGGCATCTAGTGCTTCAGTTGTAGCGCATTGAAGGCGCGAGAATTTCCCCGAGTTTTGCCGGGAGATTCTCGCGCCTTTTTCGTCACTCCACCCAATTGGGAACAAATGTAAATATCACTATTGACGGTTGTAATCCAGGTAATTAACCTGGGCAGTGGTACACCAATGTTCGCATAATTTTCACCCACGGCTAGTGGGGGAAGGGGCTGGAAGCCATGTCCGATACCACTGGTAAGAGCACTCCACACATCAACCCAAAGGGTGCGCCGATTGCAGAAACCATTTTGTTGCCAGGTGACCCGCTGCGTGCCAAGTTCATTGCGGAGACCTATTTGGATGATGTCGTTCAGTTCAACGAAGTTCGCAACATGTTGGGCTTTACCGGCACCTACCAGGGGCAGGAAGTGTCCGTCATGGGATCCGGTATGGGCATTCCGTCTATCTCGCTGTACTCCTGGGAACTTATCCATGTTTTCGGCTGCAAGAAGCTGATTCGCGTCGGTTCCTGCGGCGCGTTGCAGCCGGAGCTGGACCTGTATGACGTGGTTATCGGCCAGACGGCGTCGACGGACTCCAATTTTCTATCGCAGTACAACTTGCCGGGGACATTCGCCCCGTCCGCATCTTTCCGTCTGATTGAAGATGTTCGCGATCGCGCCCGTGAGCAGGGCATCACTACGCACGTCGGCAACATCTTGTCCAGCGATATTTTCTACAACTTCCAGGATGATGTGAACGACCGTTGGGCACGCATGGGTGTGCTGGCGGTGGAGATGGAATCTGCTGGCCTTTATGCCACTGCCGCCGAGGCCGGTGTGGAGGCCATGGGAATCTTCACTGTGTCGGACAACATCGTCACCGGTGGAAAGACCACTCCGGAGGAACGTGAGAAGGCCTTCACGACGATGATGGAGCTGGCATTGCCGCTGGCTCGACTCTAGTGTCCTGGTCTGCAATCAATCGGCTTGAAGTGTGAAATAGGTACAGTGCGATGAGCAATCCCGCCAGCAATACCAGCTTGAACGTGAATCCCTCCCAAAGCGCAGCATCCAAGGCTGCTGCGCCAAACCCTAAGGCCGCAGTCCCGGTCTTGCTGTTTTCCTTTGTATTCTGTTTGGTCTTGGACAATGGCTTTAAGTTCATGACCAAGCCGATTGCGGAATCTCTGGACCTCAGTGTCTCCACGGCCAGTCTGCAGGCGACACTCGCCGGTATCTTGATTGGCATTGGAGCGGTGGTGTACGCCGCATTGGCGGACAGCATCAGTATCCGCAAATTGATGATTGTCGGTATCGGCTTTGTCGCCGTGGGCTCTCTACTGGGTTATTTCTTCCAGGGAGTATGGCCAATCGTGCTTACTGCCCGCATTATTCAAACTGCCGGCCTGGCGGCGGCTGAGACACTCTACGTCATCTATGTCACCAAGTACCTAAGCCCAGAAGATCAGAAAACCTACCTCGGCTTTTCCACCGCGGCCTTCCAAGCTGCGCTGTTGATTGGAACGTTGACCTCGGGAATCGTGGCTACCTACATTTCCTGGCCGGCTATGTTCCTGATTTCGCTCATTCTGATAGTTGCCATTCCGTTCCTGATTAAGACTGTTCCGGAAGAGCAGCAGCAGAAGAGCCACCTGGATATCTTTGGCCTGTTCCTCATCGCGGTCATCGCCACTGCGGTGATGCTGTTCATGCAGCAGTTCCAATGGTGGTGGTTGGCGGCCGCTGCGCTGGGCGTCGCGCTCTTTGTCTCGCATATCCGGACACATGACAACGCCGTGGTCAGCCCGTCGTTCTTTACCAATGCTCGCTACGTTTGCGCGCTGATTGTTGTGCTCGTGGTTTACATGGTCCAGTTGGGGTATTCGGCCATTCTGTTGCCGTACATGGTCGACGAGCTCTATGGCATCAATCTCGACGGTGCTGCCTATATCCTCGCGCCGGGCTACCTCTGCGCTGTCATCGTCGGTGTAATGTCTGGCAAGGTTGCCAAGTTCCTGCCCTCGAAGCAGGCCATTGTCGCAGCTATCAGCATCATCATCGTGGCGTTGCTCATCCCCGCAGTGCTGCCGGGGGCCGGTGTTGCCACGGTTATCGTCTCCATGATTCTGTTCCCATCAGGGTTCGCGCTCATGTATGCGCCGTTGGTCGCGACCGCACTGCAGAACATTCCCGCGGCCAAGTCTGGTGTTGCAATCGGTTTCTACAATCTGACGATCAACATTGCCGTCCCGGTTGGCATCGCGTTAACGGCCATGCTTGTTGATTCTCGACCGGCCTTCTTCAGCACCCTCTCCATCGCGCAGTCTGAAGCAGAAGGGGTCTCCGCTACCATCGCTTGGTTGCTCGCGCTCATGGCTGTCGTAGGTTTGCTGGTGTACGTCATCTCCGACCGCATCATCAACGACACCGCAGAAAACCGAGAGAAGGTTCACGCCTAGGCTCGCGCAACATCTTGCGCTTGCTGCTTGACGACGGACATTGCGTCGTCAAGCACCTTTTTCTTTGTGTGACGTGGTTGCCTGAGGGGGAGGGGTACAAATAAAAGGTGTTCATTGGAGAGTTGGCCAACAGCGGTGTGCTGAAAGAGGGCAGTGTGGGTAAGCTGCTAAGGGTAGTGGCTCCTTTCATCGGGAGCCTGACGTTTTGTAGTGGGACAAGGCTGGAATAGCCACCGCTGCAGCCGCTGTTTTTGGACTCATAAAGAGTGAAGGACGTTCCTTATATATAAGGTGTGTTCGAAAAACGGCAATATCAATGAAAAAGGGAGAGGTTTCCACGTGAGTTTCGATGATTGCCCACCCTCGACTCCGGCCCACCGTGAGAAGAATCCAGAGTCGCGTGCATGCCCAGTTGCGGCTATTGACTGGAACACGATTCCTGATGACAAGGATCTCGAGGTTTGGGATCGTCTGACCGGTAACTTCTGGTTGCCGGAAAAGGTGCCGCTGTCGAATGACATCAAGAGCTGGAATACGCTCAACGCACTGGAGCAGCGCACCACGATGCGCGTGTTCACTGGTCTGACCATGCTGGACACCATCCAGGGCACAGTTGGCGCAGTATCGCTCATCCCGGATGCGCTGACTCCGCACGAGGAAGCTGTGTACACCAATATCGCCTTCATGGAATCGGTGCACGCAAAGAGCTACTCGTCGATTTTCCAGACGCTGGCGTCGACTCCTGAAATTCAGGATGCGTTCCGTTGGGGCGAGGAGAATGAGTACCTGCAGAAGAAGGCCAAGATCATCCTCGACTACTACGAGGGCGATAATCCGCAGAAGAAGAAGGTCGCTTCCACTTTGCTGGAGTCCTTCCTGTTCTACTCGGGCTTCTACCTGCCGATGTACTGGTCCAGCCACGCCAAGCTGACCAACACCGCGGACATTATTCGCCTAATCATTCGTGATGAGGCAGTTCACGGTTACTACATCGGTTACAAGTACCAGCGCAACCTGGAGCGTCTGACCCAGGCCGAACGTGACGAGCTGAAGGATTACACCTTCGACCTCATGTTTGATCTCTACGACAACGAGATTCAGTACACCGAAGAGATGTACGACGAACTCGGTTGGACCGAGGATGTCAAGCGTTTCCTGCGTTACAACGGCAACAAGGCTCTAAACAACTTGGGCTATGAGGGTATGTTCCCGGCCGACGAGACTCGCGTTTCGCCGTCGATTCTGTCGGCCCTGTCGCCGAATGCTGACGAAAACCACGACTTCTTCTCGGGTTCCGGCTCTTCCTACGTCATGGGTAAGGCTGAAGTAACCGAGGATGAGGACTGGGACTTCTAAAAGCACAGGTGTAGGGAACATTCCGCATCGAGCCTCACTCTGGTGACAGCACACACACGGGGGTAGTAGTCCTAGCCTCGACGGTTCCTGCTAAAAAGGCGTTAGCCCAGGTTAAGACAATTCTCAGGAAACTAATAGTGTGCTTAGCTGAGTGGGGAAGTGAGCCGGAAAATCCCTTAGCCTTAACTTTTTCCAAGGTTCAGACTAGAATCTGGCACATAGCGGTAGGTGGGTTCGCCGTCGAGTACTCGCCTGCACTATTCTCACAAGGACAAAACTTAAAATCCCTGTAGTGAGTTACAGGAAATCTTCGCGTAGTAAGGAGGAAGAATGACTGCAGTAGCGCCTCGTCCAGATCATGGCGTTGTAGCGCCGGAACGGCCGCAGCCGTTCGGACATGAGCGTAAGGGCAGCTGGGCGTGGGAAATGCTGACCACGACCGACCACAAGAAGCTGGGCATTATGTACATCATTATGTCCTTCTCGTTCTTCTTTGTCGGCGGTCTGATGGCTCTGCTTATCCGTGCTGAGCTCTTCGCCCCAGGACTTCAGTTCCTTTCTAACGAGCAGTTCAACCAGATGTTCACCATGCACGGCACGGTGATGCTGCTTCTGTTCGGTACCCCGATTGTTTGGGGTTTTGCTAACTACATTCTGCCGCTTCAGATTGGTGCTCCGGACGTGGCTTTCCCGCGTCTGAACTCTTTCGGCTTCTGGCTGACCACTGTTGGTGGCATTCTGATGCTGTCGGGCTTCTTGACTCCGGGTGGTGCTGCTGACTTCGGTTGGACCATGTACTCTCCGCTGTCTGACCCGATTCACTCCCCGGGTGTCGGTTCTGACCTGTGGATCGTCGGTGTCGGTATCGGTGGTGTCGGTACCATCGCTTCCGCTATTAACATGACCACCACTGTCCTGTGCCTCCGTGCACCGGGCATGACCATGTTCCGTATGCCGATTTTCACCTGGAACATCCTGGTTACCTCGATCCTGGCTCTGCTGATCTTCCCGATCCTGACTGCAGCTGCTCTTGGTGTTCTGTACGACCGTAAGCTGGGCGGTCACATTTACGACCCGGCAAACGGTGGCGCCATGCTGTGGCAGCACCTGTTCTGGTTCTTCGGTCACCCAGAGGTCTACGTTCTGCTGTTGCCGTTCGTGGGCATCATTACTGAGGTTGTTCCGGTCTTCTCCCGTAAGCCGCTGTTCGGCTACGCAGGTATGGTCTTCGCAACCCTGTCTATTGCAGGTCTGTCCATGGCTGTGTGGGCGCACCACATGTTCGTGACCGGTGGCGTTCTGCTTCCGTTCTTCTCGTTCATGACCTTCCTGATTTCGGTACCGACCGGTGTTAAGTTCATCAACTGGATGGGTACCATGTGGCGCGGCCACATGACCTTTGAGTCTCCGATGACCTTCGCTCTCGGCTTCATCGTGACCTTCCTGTTCGGTGGTCTGACCGGTATTATGCTGGCCTCCCCGCCGCTGGACTTCCACGTCTCTGACACCTACTTCGTCGTGGCACACTTCCACTACACCCTGTTCGGTACTCTGGTCTTCGCTTCCTACTCGGGCGTTTACTTCTGGTTCCCGAAGATGACCGGTCGTATGCTCGACGAGAAGCTGGCTAAGGTTCACTTCTGGCTGACCTTCATCGGCTTCAACCTGACCTTCCTGGTCCAGCACTGGCTGGGTAACGAGGGTATGCCACGTCGTTACGCCGACTACCTCGAGACTGACGGTTTCACAACCCTGAACATGATCTCCACCGTTGGTGCGTTCATCCTGGGGCTGTCTGTTATCCCGTTTGTCTGGAACGTCTTCAAGTCCTGGCGCTACGGTGAGGTCGTCACTGTTGATGACCCGTGGGGTTACGGTAACTCCCTCGAGTGGGCTACTTCTTGCCCGCCGCCGCGCCACAACTTCACCTCGATGCCGCGCATCCGCTCGGAGCGCCCGGCGTTCGAGCTGCACTACCCGCACATGGTTGAGCGTCAGCGCGCAGAGGCCCACGTTGGTCGTCAGCTCTAAGAGCTAGTGGCTACATGGCTGATGCAACTCTGAGTTAATAACTACGCGAAGCTAAGGCCCCATCACGGTTCTCCGTGATGGGGCCTTAGTCTTGTCTTTGAGAGTCTTTCCTAGGGAAGAGGCAGTAGGAGAGCGCAGGGAGAGCAGGGGGCGCAGGGAGCGCCAGAAGGGCAAGAGAGCAAGGCGATGGCTAGCGCCTGTCACTGGCCACCCACTGAAGTGCGGAATCCCACTATGCGATGAGCACTCTGCCGGGGCTTCATGCGATACTGGATTGGTGAATGAACAGGTAACTACCTCTCCCAGTCAGTCTGTAGATACCGATGCTCTATCGGTTTCGTTGGCACCGGGACTAGCTCCGGTGCTTATTACCGCTGTCGGCCGAGACCGCCCGGGTGTCTCCGCAGCTTTCTTCCGCGTGCTCGCGGCCCACGGAGTTCAAATTTTGGATGTGGAACAGTCGGTGTTCCGCTCTAATCTGAGCCTCGGTGCGCTTGTTGGTGTCACAGAAGAAAAGGTCGGTGTTCTCCGTGAGGGACTCATTGAAACACTGAAGCCTCACGGCATGACTGTCAGTTTCCAGCTGGATGCCCCGATTGAGCGCAGCGATGGCTCCACCCACGCACTTGTCGTGTTGGGCAATCCGGTCAACGCTGAGGATATTTCCCGTATCGGCCGCACTCTTGCTGATTACGGTGCAAACATCGATTCCATTCGCGGCATTGCTGAC
Organism: Corynebacterium sp. 5QC2CO; assembly: GCF_024580435.1. Lineage (NCBI taxonomy): Bacteria > Bacillati > Actinomycetota > Actinomycetes > Mycobacteriales > Corynebacteriaceae > Corynebacterium > Corynebacterium sp. 5QC2CO. The sequence continues at coordinate 52,258 of NZ_JANIKI010000011.1, forward strand.
TACCCAGTCACTGGCCTGGAATTGCTGGTCTCTATTCCGGACCCGAAGCCGGGTGCGGGCATTCCGCTGCGTAAGGCACTGGCCGAGCTTGCACAGGACCAGGACATTGACATCGCAATTGAACGCGCTGGTTTGCAGCGACGCTCCAAGCGCTTGATTTGTTTCGATGTAGACTCGACCTTGATTACCGGTGAGGTCATTGAGATGCTGGCCGCCCATGCTGGTCGCGAGGCGGAGGTTGCAGCGGTTACAGAGCGCGCTATGCGCGGTGAGCTGGACTTCGCCGAGTCACTGCATGAACGAGTTAAGGCTCTGGCTGGCCTGCCGGTCAGCGTCCTAGAGGAAGTCACTAACTCCATCGAGCTGACTCCAGGCGCCCGCACCACGATCCGCACGCTGAAGCGCCTCGGTTACAAGTGTGGTGCTGTCTCCGGTGGCTTTATCCAGATCTTGGAGCCACTGGCAAAGGATCTCGGTCTGGACTTTTACAAGGCCAACACCCTCGAAGTCGAGGACGGAAAGCTGACTGGACGCGTGGTCGGCGATGTCGTCGATAGGCAGGAGAAGGCCCGCAGCCTCAAGACGTTCGCCGCAGAGTCGGGGCTTCAGATGCATCAGACCGTTGCGGTCGGCGATGGGGCCAATGACATCGATATGTTGTCGGTCGCAGGCCTTGGTATTGCTTTCAATGCCAAGCCGGCGCTAAAGGAAATCGCTGACACGTCCGTCAACGTTCCATTCATGGACTCGATTCTGTTCATGCTGGGCATTTCCCGCGATGAAATCGACGATGCCGACCGCGAAGATGGCACCTTCCGCCGCGTGCCGTTGGAGCAGTAGTGCAACGCGAGGATCACAAGAATCCAGCGGTCACGGACGCATCATCGGTACCGGAGTGGTTCCGTATCGCCCATAACCTCCTGCCGCAACCCGATAGGGAAGACCACGGCGAGGATGTGCCGTGGGCAATGGCTATTGTGCTTGAGGTTCCGAATAAGGAACGCCCCTCGCGCACTGCGCTGCTCCGCGCTGCCGCGATGGCTGTTGTTGCTTGTTGTCTGGACGAACGCGCAGGCGATGACACTTCTGCCTATCAACAAGGTCTGGCGTCTTGGTACGGTGCGCGCATCCGCAAGCTCACACGTCGCGCTCGCAATATCGGCTGGCAACGCGCTCAGCTTGCACCGGGTGTCACCGTGGACGTCGACGGCGCGCAAGCTCGCGCACTAGTGCCAACTCCTGTCGACGAAACCTACCCGGAGATTGCCAAACTACAAATTTCCGGCACCGATTTGCCTTACGACGACCCGGAGAACACATCTCCCGGTGCCCCGGACGACCATGAGAGCGCTGACACCTTTGCTCTGCCAGTGATTTGGGTGGACAAAAACCTGAATATGTCCGTAGGAAAGGTGGCCGCGCAAGTTGGACACGGCTCAATGCTCTATGCGGCCAGCCTGTCGGTCGAGGACGCTTGGACGTGGGCGCAAAGTGGTTATGCGTTAGATGTGAAAGAAGTACCGCGGGAGCAGTGGCCAGCGCCAGAGCTCCGCGCGGTTGAGGTTCAGGATGCCGGGTTTACTGAGATTGCACCCGGTTCAGTCACCGTGGCGGTGACCCCTGGGGCAGTAACTCACGACTGAGCGCGTGCTGCCTCCATGGCCTTGAGATCCTTGCGCAGAATCTTGCCCGTCGCCGACTTCGGGATTTCATCCATGAACTCGACTGCTCGCACCTTCTTGTACGGTGCGACGCGGTCGGCGACGTAGTCCATAATCTCGTCTTCAGTCACCTGCTTGCCCGCCTTGAGGACGACGTAAGCCTTAGGAATCTCCTCGCCGTCGGAGCGAACGACACCACTGCAGGCGGCATCGGCAATATCCGGGTGGCTGAGCAGCACGGACTCGAGCTCGGCCGGTGGAACTTGGTAGCCCTTGTACTTAATCAGTTCCTTGAAGCGGTCGACGATGTACACATTCCCGTGTTCGTCGAGTTCCGCAACGTCGCCGGTACGCAGCCAACCGTCGACAAGCGTCTCTGCCGTCGCCTTCGGGTTGTTGAGGTAGCCCTTCATCACCTGTGGACCATGAATCCATAGCTCACCTGCCTCCGAGCGCCCCTCGGCGGGAACCGGGATTTCCTCAAAGCTGTCGGAGTCAAGGTTGACAATCTTGTACTGAGTGTTGGGGACTGCGCGACCGATCGAGTCCAGCGGACTATCGTGGCCGATGCGGATGTGGGCTGCTGGCGAGGACTCGGTCATGCCGAAGCCCTGTGCGACCACGCAGTCAAGGCGCTTTTCCACCTGTTCCGCGAGGTCAAGTTGGAGAGAAGCGGCACCCGAGAAGATTGTCTCCAGGCTGGACAGGTCAAAGGAATCGACAGCTGGGTGCTTGGCCAGGCCCACAGCTACAGGTGGTGCGATGAACGCGAACTTCACCTTGTGCTCGGCGATGATGGACAGGAAATCGACGAGGTCGAACTTGCCCATGGTGTACTGCGTCGTGCGGCGCCACAGGCACAGATTCAGCAGCGCAGTCAGGCCGTAGATGTGGAAAAACGGCAGGATAGTGACAGCCGGGGTGTCCTCGGTCAGCGCGTTGACTGTAGCTCCACCCGCCTGAGCGACGTTGGCCACCAAGTTGCGGTGAGTGAGCTGGACGCCCTTCGGTACACCGGTGGTTCCCGAGGAAAACGGAATCACGGCAACGTCATCGGGTGATACGTCGACGTCCGGGGCTGCGTGCCCCTCGGCAAGCAGCTCGCCCATGCCGTGGAGACCCGTCAGGCCGATAATCATCTCTTCCGGCAGACCAGCAGCCTCAGCGCCGTGGGCGCCAGCCCAACCGATTGAGGAGGTCGTTAGCATCATCTTCGCGTCAGACATCCGGAGTTGGTTTTCAATGTCCTCCGCAGTTGCCAGCGATGCGACCGTCGTGCAGACAGCCCCCGCGCGTAAGACACCGTGAAGAGCGACCGCGAAGGTTGTCGAGTTGGGGCAGTGGAGAGCCACAACGTCGCCCTTCTTAATCCCACGTGCTGCCAGCGCACCCGCAAACTTCTCAATGCTGGCCTTCAGATCACCGAAGGTGACCTCGGAGCCTGAGTCAACGATTGCAAGCTTGTCCTGGTGGCGTGGCTCAATTTCTCCGAAGAGGAACTCAAAGAGCGAGGTCTCCGGGATGTCGATGTCGGGGAGGTTGCTGGAAAGGGGCATGCAGGAAATCGCCTTTCTAATCTCGCGCACGGCAGCCAAGTGCCCTGCTTCATTAGCCAGGTCACTGCAGCAGTGCTGTGTTTCACATCACAATAATGTATTGGACAGAAAAGCGTGGGATTTTTTCCAGAAACTATGCCTAATCCAGCATCACCTAGTGAGCCCAGACAGCCCCCTCTGAATCAGCTTTGGGTTAGCCGCTGCAACGCTCCAGCCGCAATATCCAGGCTGGTTGTCCGCCAGAAGTCAGGCATCGACGCGGCAATCCAGGAACCATAGCGCGCAGTCGCCAACCGTGAATCCAGCACCGCAACAACCCCGCGGTCATCGACTTGGCGTAGCAGACGACCAGAACCCTGCGCCATCAGCAGCGCTGCATGTGTCGCTGAGACCTCCATAAAACCGTTTCGGCCAGCGGCGTTAGCGGCATCGGAGCGCGCGGACAGGAGCGGGTCGTCGGGGCGGGGGAATGGGATGCGATCGATGATGACACACGATAGCGACGGGCCTGGTACATCGACGCCTTGCCACAGCGTCAGCGTGCCAAACAAGCATGTCTGCGGATTAGCTGCGAAGCGATCAACCAGAGCACCGATAGAGTCATCGCCTTGGCACAGCACGTCGTAAGGCAGGCGCTTGCGCATTTCCTCCGCCGCTGCCTCAGCGCCTCGGCGAGAGGAAAACAGCCCCAGCGTTCGCCCACTAGCGGCGCGGATGAGGCGTTCCATGATCGCGAACTGCTCCGGTGTGGCGCCATCGCGTCCAGGTCGTGGCAGGTCGCGTGCGACGTAGAGGATGCCAGATTTCTGCGGGTCAAAGGGCGTGCCGACGTCCAAGCCATCCCACCCGCCGGAGGGAAGCCCCCAGGCAGCGGCCATAGCATCGAACTTGCCGCCAAGAGCAAGTGTTGCTGAGGTCAAAACGACGGTGGATTCGCCGAAGAGGCGTTCGCGAAGCAGTGCTGCGATGGACAGGGGAGCGACATAAACTGTCTTGTTCTCGCCAAGCCATACGACATCGTCGCTACTGAACTCTAGAATTCGCACGACTGTGTCGTGCATATTCTCCACGGCAGCGCGGACGGTCTGGCGCTCAGTGTTGTCAGAGTCAGAACCCGAACCACCGGAGCCCGACCCGCCAGAGCTGCCTGAACTAGAGGTGCCTAGCGTGGTCTGTAGTTGCCACAGGCTATCGCGGAGCGAAGCTAGCGCTGCTCCAAGCTCACCGGGAATTTCTTCGAGTGCGCCGCTGTAGGCGTCGGCAAGCAATGCGACGGTCTCGCCGAGTAGATCCGTGGCATCGGTGACATCATCCACCTTCTCTGCGGCGCCGAATTTGCGGGCGCGCCGGGCCATCATGGTGATACCGGCAGGGGAGAGCTCGTCGGTGGCAACAGAGGTGATTCGACCGTCGAGCTCGTGAGCCTCGTCAATGACAACGCAGTCGTGCTGCGGCAAAATCATGGCGTCGGAGAGCGCATCGATGGCCAACAGCGCGTGATTGGTGACAACGATGTCGACGTTGGAGGCCTCGCGGCGGGCTTGTTCGGCGAAACACTCCTCGCCGAAAGGGCAGGAAATGGCACCGACGCATTCGCGAGCCGTGACGGAGACCTGCCGCCAGGCTTCGTTGGAAACGCCCTTGTCCAGGCTGTCGCGGTCGCCGGTGTCGGTGTCATTGGCCCACTCGCGTAGTCGCATGACCTCGGCAGCGGTTCGGCTGAGCTGCGCTTCGCTGAGTAGAGCAGTGGGGCCGCCCATAGCGGTCGGCTCGGATTCATCACCGTCCATGACGGGATCTTTGATGACATTTCCGACCTTGGACTTGCACAGGTAGTTCGAGCGGCCCTTGAGGATTGCGAAGGTTGGCGTGCGGGACAAGTGTGGCTCTAGCGAACTGACTAGCCGCGGTAAGTCGCGTTCGACCAGCTGGCGTTGCAGCGCAATGGTCGCCGTGGAAACGATTACAGACTCGTCGGACTCCATTGCTTGCACAATGGCAGGCACCAGGTAGGCTAGCGACTTACCCGTACCGGTACCTGCCTGTACCGCTAGGTGCCGCTCGCGCGCAAAGGCGGAGGCCACCGACCGGGACATTTTGACCTGATTCGGTCGAGTCGTTCCGCCGAGTCCCTTCACTGCCGCATCGAGAAGAGCTTCGATGCTATCCGCGTTATGGACGCTGGCTCTCGGTGAAGCTAGCTCGTCAACATCGTCAACATCGTCAAAGTCCTCAAAGTCGTCCGATAGCTCAGCAAAATCTGCGTGCTCGGGAGTGTCCGACACAGTTCCCCCGCCGCCTAAACGCCGTGAAAACGGACGGACAGTACCGGCTCGTCACGGGAAAGTGCGAGCCCCTCCCACGGAAGGCTGACCAGCGCCTTAACCAAGTGATCGCGGGACTCCTCCAAGGTCGGTAGACCATCGACGACCTCGCCATCGCGCATCATCGGAATGGTCAGATCGCGGTAGTGCAGGTTGCCCACATCCGGGATTTCCGAGCCGAGCGGGAAAGCGATTTCCTCCACGGCGGTACCGGAACGGCGACAGGTACGAATCGCCGCCTTCACGCCACCATGGCTCCGCTTATCCAGAGAACGCTTGGCGACGGGCACCCCATCAACTTCGACCATCTTGTAGACCAGGCCCGCAGTCGGTGCGCCGGAGCCAGTGACTACAGAGGTGCCCACGCCGTAGACATCGACCGGCTCTGCCCTCAGCGCCGCAATGGCGAACTCGTCGAGGTCAGAGGACACTACGATGTTGGTGTTGTGTGCACCCAGGGAGTCCAGCTGCTGACGCACCTGGCGAGCGAGAACTCCGAGGTCGCCGGAGTCAATACGTACACCGCCGAGTTCCGGACCCGCGACCTCAATAGCCGTATTGACGCCCTCGGTGATGTCGTAGGTATCCACCAACAAAGTGGTGTCGGTTCCCAGTGTGTCAATCTGAGCCTTGAAGGCCGCAGCCTCGTTCGTCGTGCCATCTGGGTTGGTGTGCAACAGAGTCCACGCGTGCGCAGCGGTACCGGAGGCTGGGATGTTGTACCGTGCCGCTGCCTCCAAGTTGGAGGTGGCGCTAAAACCTGCCAGGTAGGCGGCGCGGGCAGCAGTCACAGCTGCTTCTTCATGAGTGCGACGCGAACCCATTTCAATAATCGGGCGCCCACCGGCAGCCGTGACCATTCGGGTTGCTGCCGAGGCGATGGCGGAGTCTGCATTGAGAATGGAGAGAATAACAGTCTCCAAAATGACGCACTCGGCGAAAGTGCCTCGCACCGTCAAAATGGGCGAGGCGGGGAAGTAGAGCTCTCCCTCGCGGTAGCCGTCGACTTGGCCACTGAAGGAATAGTTACGCAGGTAATCCAGCGTCCTGTCATCGAGGAAGTCCAGCGAAGCCAGCTGTTCCTCGGTGAAGCGGAAGTTGCGGATAGCATCCAACACACGCGCTGTACCAGCGACAACGCCATAGCGGCGCTCATTCGGTAGACGACGGCCAAACACCTCGAAGGCGACCTGGCGCTCGCCGGATCCGTCGGCAAGCGATGCCTGCAGCATCGTCAGCTCGTACTTATCGGTGAGAAGGGCGGTGGAGGAATGCTTATCAATCACGGTCAATAGTCTAGTCGGCTGAAGCGGGCCGGGGCAGTCGGTTCCGGCGAGCGCGCGCCACTCCGTACTATCCTGGTGCCTATGAGCATGCCAGCAGCAACACCGATGCCCACTATGGATGCCGATGTCGTGACGGAATCGAACCGACCCTGGCAGTGCATTGTGTGGGATGACCAGGTTAATTCGATGAGTTATGTCACCTACGTGTTTCAGATGCTCTTCGGCATGGACCGAAAGAAGGCGCACGCGCTGATGATGACGGTTCACACGGAGGGCAAGGCAATCGTGTCTTCCGGTGAGCGTGACAAGGTGGAGGCCGATGTGAAGAAGCTCCACAAGGCAGGCTTGTGGGCAACAATGGAGCAGGCTGACTAAGCCGATATTCGACAGCGGGAGAGAATTTACATGCGTCCTTGGAAGCGCAAGCGATCCCTTCTCGGCGGTGGCGTCAAGTACGTCACGGCTTTTGAAGGCACGGAGCGGGATTTGCTGCTGAATCTGGCTGCTACTGTGGCGGACTCGCTGATGGAGCGAGCCCGGTCGGCGCCGAAGGATGAGCTCGCGGAAATGACGGGAATGCCTGTCGGACACTCCGAGGCCCCATCCGATCCGAAGCTTGCGCGACTGTTGCCGGACTTCACCAAGCCGGGTGAGGAGAGCGTGGAGGGGGAAAACGCCCTCATGCGCCAGCTGCATGAATCGGAGATTGTAGAGAGCAAGCTCCATTCCCTGCGTGCGATTATCGACGCCCTGGAGCCCGCCGAGTCGGGGCAGGTATCCATTTCGGAAAGTGATGCCCATGCCTGGGTGGCGGGTATCAATGACCTACGTATTTACCTGCATGTTTCCATGGAGAACCTCAATGGCTCCATCGAACAGATTGAGCAGACCGACGCGATGTACCAGTGGCTGTCCTACAACCAAGAGTCACTGTTGGACCAGCTCATGGGTGAGTAGCGAATCCGAGCAAAACCCCGAAAAGATGCAGTAATCAACTGAGGCTAGCTGCCATGAACTGTGGTGAAAGGTGCCGTGGTCGACAATGAATTCTGAGATCTTCGCAATCAGCCCCACCGACATTCGACACCAAGCCAGCAGTGCTGCGCTGGGCACGAGCATCGACATCGGCGCAGGCTGTCTCGACTCCATCGACGGCATCTCCATCGGCCATGCTGCTGAGGGGGATACCGGAGTCACCGTCATCGCCGCTCCAGGCGGCGCTGTCGGCGCTGTCGATGTCCGTGGCGGCGGTCCGGGCACCCGCGAGACCGACCTGCTCGCACCGGAGAATACCGTCGAACGCGCCCACGCTGTCGTTTTGGCTGGCGGCTCCGCGTACGGCCTCGCAGCTGCCGACGGAGTTATGCGCGAACTGCGCGACCGCGGCATTGGCTTTGAGGTCACCCCAACTCGTCCGGATATCCTCGTGCCCATCGTTCCCGGTGCTGTCATCTTCGACTTGCTGTTGGGGGAGCCGACGCTGCCCACCGCTGCACTAGGGCGCGAGGCGTTGTCTCACGCGCTTGACGACGTCCCGGAGGACACTCCCTCCGGCACAGTAGGTGCCGGTGTCGGCGCTATGGCCGGGGCAATCAAGGGTGGTTTTGGACAAGCCCGTGTGACCTCCGCCGATGGTAAGTACTTTGTGGCTGCCGCAATGGTGGTCAACTCCTTTGGTGCGGTCATTGACCCGGAGGGACACCTTTACGGAATGCCCGCGGCTGCCGGTGCCAGCAAGGAGGCATTGGCCCAGCTGGACCAGGTTTTCGTCGGTAGGACCAAGCTTCTCGCCGATGCGGCTGGACACGGGGAATCGTCGGCAAGCACGCGAAACACAACGATTGGCACGTTGATAACCAATGCGCCGGTGACAACTGCGCAGTTGAAGCGGTTGGCGATGTGCGGTCATGATGGGCTGGCGCGAGCGATTCGGCCGGCCCATGCGCCGATGGACGGTGACACGCTGTTTGCCCTCAGCTCGGCCGAGGCGGCGGATAGCGGAAACGCTGAACCCGTGGGCTCGGATGTGGTGACCCTGTTGGCTGCGATGGCGGCCGATGCGGTGCAGATGGCTATTGTCGATGCCGTGATGAGTGCAACAGGCCGCGCGGGAGTAGCCGCGCTGTCAGAGATGCTGGACAAGTAGTGAAGGAAGTTCGCCAATGAATCCGCAATGGAGCTCGGGACAACAGCAGAATTACCAGAACTATGCGCAGTACCCGATGGGCGGTCCCGTGCAGACGCGGCGGAATAATCAGATTGTTCCACAGGATCGCGACGGCGGGCTCGGGGCGGCCATCAGTACGGCTATCGGGTACCTGGCACTTATCTGGACGGTCTTTCTTGTCAACGAATTCATCTTTGGTGGGGCGCTGAACAACTTCGGTGTGCGCCCACGCGAAACCTCGACGCTGTGGGGAATTTTGACCGCACCGCTGCTGCACGCAGATTACGGGCACATTGTGGCGAACTCTCTGCCCGGGGCGTTGTTCGCCGGTTTGATTGCAATGTCGTCGAAGCGGCTATTTTGGCAGGTCACACTCTTGATTACGGTCGTTGGTGGCGGTCTGACATGGCTGGTCGGCGGTGTAAATACCGTCCACATCGGTGCGTCCGGCCTGATTTACGGCTGGCTGGCGTTTTTGGTCGTACGCGGTTTCGTGAATCGTCGGGTGATGCAGATTATTTTGGGCGTGATTCTGGCATCGATGTATTCGGGTCTTATCTGGGGAGTGTTGCCAACACAGATGGCTGTTAGTTGGCAGATGCACCTCTTCGGTGGGCTTGCGGGCATCTGGGCTGCGGTGATGTTTAAGCGTGGTCGTGCGCGTGGCTAAGAGTGCACGCCGCTAAGAGCCCGAGGTACGTGGCATCAGCTTCTGGTGGAATCGGCCTAGAATAGGAGCTTCGGTGTTTGTCCAACGATATAAGGAGTCCAGATAGCGGTGGGAGCAGGAGCAGAAACTCAGGCAGTCAATCAGCTGACAGCGCAGGATAGCGGCTTCCCCGACAGAACAGCACCGATTGGCATCTTTGACTCCGGCGTCGGTGGGCTGACAGTGGCGCGTGCCATCATGGATCAGCTGCCGCACGAGTCGATTATGTACATCGGCGATACTGCTAACGGCCCTTACGGCCCGCTGCGCATCGCCGAGGTTCGTCAGCACGCTGAAGCGATTGCCGATGAACTGGTTGCACGCGGCTGCAAGATGATTGTCATTGCCTGCAACACTGCTTCGGCCGCATTTTTGCGTGATGCCCGCGAGCGCTACCCAGTCCCAGTAGTCGAGGTCATTCTGCCCGCTGTGCGCCGTGCGGTCTCGACCACCAGGAACGGAAAAGTCGGCGTAATCGGTACCGCCGCCACAATTCGCTCTCGTGCCTACCAAGATCTCTTTGATGCGGTGCCCGGCGTGGATGTCTCCGCGGTTGACTGCCCGCGATTCGTGGACTTTGTCGAGCGAGGAATTACCTCTGGTCGCCAGATTCTCGGACTTGCAGAGGGCTACCTCGCGCCATTGCAGGCCGATGGTGTGGACACCCTCGTGCTGGGCTGCACCCACTATCCGCTGCTGTCTGGTGTGATTCAGCTGGCCATGGGGGAGGACGTCGCCCTAGTGTCGTCGGCGGAGGAGACGTCGAAGGATGTTCTGCGCATCCTCACAAAGACGGACATGCTCGCTGGCCCGGAGAGTAATCCGAACCCTGTGCGCACATTTGAATCCACTGGAGATCCGCAAGTTTTTGCATCACTGGCAAAGCGCTTCCTCGGGCCCGGTATTAGCCAGGTCACTATGCATTCCCAAATGTGACCTTTCTTATTAAACCCAGACACTCCATTGGTTTTTTGCTCGTTTTTGATCAATTACATGGCAAGCTTGAAGTATGCGATTGAAGGTTCTGGGATGTACAGGCAGCATGGGTGGCCCATCGGCGCCAGCATCTGGCTACCTCATTGAGCTGGATAACGGTCGAACCTTTGTCATTGATTTGGGTCCCGGTGTCCTCGCCGAATTGCAGAAGATCTCTGATCCTGCAGCTTGTGATTTGTTACTAACTCATGTGCACCCAGACCACACTGCAGACATTCCAGGGCTGCTCGTCTGGCGTCGCTTCCACCCGACAGCCCCGGCGAGTTCCCGGAATCTCCTGGTTGGCCCCGGAGACATTCACGACCGGATAGGCACCATGTGCAAAGCACTGGGAAGTGAAGAAGATGCCAACCTGGAAGACACTTTTGATCAGGTTGTGAGTAACCCCGGTGTGCCACTGTTAGTCGGTGGGGGCGAAGCGGACGGAGGCGCCGTCGTCACGCCGTATAACATGGTCCACCCGGTGCCAGCTGTTGGGTATCGCATTGAAGCAGATGGTCTGACCATTGCGTACACCGGAGATACTGCGTGGACCGATGAATTGGTGGAGCTGGCGCGGGATGCGGATATCTTCATCTGCGAAGCCACATGGTGCAGCAACGAAGAGGGCACCCCACCGGATATGCACCTGACGGGCTACGAGGCCGGAAAGGCAGCGACACTGGCGGGGGTTAAGAAGTTGGTGCTGACTCACATTCCGCCATACGCCGACGGTGAAGAAGCACTACGTGCTGCGAAGAGTACCTTTGCCGGTGACGTTGAATTGGCCTACCTGGGCATGGAGCTAGGCGGCTAGTCTCAGCGACTATCGGGTTTCCGTACAGCTGTCGCACCGCTTTCGCGCCGGGCGGTAGGGTAGTTGGCATGACTACAGCTAATTCCGATTTTCGCCGTGCCGATGGACGCGCGGTTGATGAAATGCGCAAGGTGACCATCACTCGCGGCTTCACCGACAATCCGGCCGGTTCTGTACTGGTTACTTTCGGTAATACGCGTGTAATGTGCACCGCTTCCGTCGAACAGTCGGTGCCGCGATTCAAGCGTGACTCCGGCGAGGGCTGGTTGACCGCTGAGTACTCCATGCTGCCGGCCTCTACCCACGAGCGCATGCCCCGCGAGTCAATGCGCGGCAAGGTCAAGGGTCGCACTCACGAGATTTCCCGTCTGATCGGTCGCTCCTTGCGAGCTGCTATCGACTTGAAGGAACTCGGTGAGAACACCATCAACATCGACTGTGATGTTCTGCAGGCGGATGGTGGTACCCGAACCGCTTCCATCACCGGTGCGTACGTCGCGCTGGCTGATGCCCTGACCTACCTGCATGCAGTGGGCGCTGTTCCGGGCACCCCGCTGAAGGCACCAGTCGCAGCTGTTTCGGTTGGCATTATTGACGGCCGTGTCTGCCTAGATTTGCCTTACGAGGAGGACTCCCGCGCTGAGGTCGACCTCAACGTGGTGATGACCGCAGAGGGCAAGTTCGTCGAAATCCAGGGCACTGGCGAGGAAGGCACCTTCGACCGCGATCAGCTGAATGACATGCTCGACTCGGCGGAAAAGGGTCTGCGTGAGCTCATCGCCCTGCAGCAGGAAGTTCTGCGTGCGCCGTACCCGGGTGAGCTACCGTGAAGCTCCTCGTCGCTACCCGAAATTCTAAAAAACTAGTCGAGCTCGACCGCATCCTGCGTGCGGCGGGTATTGATTCGGTGGAACTTCTTTCGCTTAGCGACGTCCCGGAGTACCCAGAGCGCCCCGAAACCGGTCGCACTTTTGCGGACAACGCCTACATCAAGGCTTTCGATGGTGCGACACACACCGGCTACGCCTGCTTGGCAGACGATTCGGGGCTCAGCGTCGATGAGCTAAACGGCATGCCGGGTGTGCTCTCGGCGCGCTGGTCGGGCACTCACGGTGACGATGTCGCTAACTACGAGCTGCTGCTCGCCCAGATGGGGGACTGCCCAGATGAGCGTCGTACGGCGTCCTTCCGTACCGCCTGCGCGTTGGTCGTCCCCGGTGTCAAGGAGGTGCCGTCCGCGCTTGCCGACGGCGGTTTCCCAGCCGTCCTCGATGAAGCCGGTAATCTGCTGCTGGTTGTGGAGGGGCGCTGGCCTGGCTCCATTCTGCGCGAGCCTGTTGGGGACAATGGGTTCGGCTACGATCCGGTGTTCGCGCCCGCAGTTGGGGAGGGCAACGAAGCTGAGGGGGCCTTGTCTGCGGCACAAATGAGCGCCGAAGACAAGGACGCTTTTAGCCACAGGGGGCGTGCACTGCGTGCCTTGACTCCGGCGCTGAAAATTCTGGCTGAGGTTGAGGCTAAGGGGTAGCCCTGGGGCGAGCCCTCGGGCTGCCGAGAGCCCGCTACTTCAGCTGGAAAGCGGTCTCGACTTCCTCACGGCGCTTCTTCTCGACAAAGAAGGAGAGGAACGGGACCACGCCACCGAGCGCGGTGATAATCCACTTTGCTGGTTCCCAGCGGGCTTTGGTGCCCAGGTTTACGGTGGCAATGAGGAATGCCATGTAGCCGAAGCCGTGAATCTGGGCGGTGTAGAAGAACCACCGCGGCGCGTCGGCGGAGTTGTCGAGGATGAGGTACTTGTAAATCATCTCGGCACACAGCAAGAGCAGCATCACACCCGTGAAGTAGGCGGTGACGGAGAAGTACGTCAGTGCCTTCCTTACGCGCTCTTGACGATCTGGATTGATGTTGGTCACTAAAAGTCCTTTTCTCGAATAAGCAGTTATCGCCTAGGCGTTGGTGCCAGAGTCCGTCGATTGTGTCTCATCCACACGCTGCACCTTTCGCGAGCCATCTGGGTTGGTCGGCAGGAATTCGTCTGGAATTTCCGTCATGACATCGTCTTTAGCCTCAAATGCGGCCTCGCTATTGCCGCTCAGGCGTTCGCGTTCGTACTCCATGTATTTGCGGTAGGCCCAAATAAAGAACAGGCCGAAAGCGGGCCACTGCAGTGCGTAGCCCAGGTTTTGGAATGAGCTGGTTGTGTTCCACCTGCTGAGCTGCCAGTAGGCGAGTGCAAGAGTGGCGCCGACTGCAAGAGCCAAGAAGATTAGTTGCACCACGCGGGTACGGGTGGGAATCTTCGCTGGCTTGTCAGTGGTATTGGAATGCTGTGAAGTGGACACATAACCACCATAGCTAGTCCGTGACCTGCCAAGCTAGCGCGCTTGCTGGATAAGGCAGGGGATGGGACATTAGGAATTCAGCTAGGACATTAGGAAATCTGCGGCAAACCCGTTAAAGTGTGTACAGTCCAAATGAGCTGTGAAAGTTCGTTGCGCCTGTAGGCGGCTAATAAGTAGTCCATGCTTACGGGGACTGTACGGAACTATCACGGATTCGCGACGGGCGCCTGTGGCGGAATTGGCAGACGCGCTGGATTTAGGTTCCAGTGCCTTAGGGCGTGGGAGTTCAAGTCTCCCCAGGCGCACGATAAGCCCAGGTCAGACAGTGTTTTACTGTCTGGCCTTTGGTGTTTTTAGAGGTAACTCCCTGTTCAGGGCGTTTTTGGGTTAATAGGCAAAAGTGTGTCCGCTCGGCGAGTGTACTGCACCCGTGTGCTGTATAACCTCTTGCACCACGGACATACCTACCTCCTTCGGACTTGCTTCAGCATCGAAGGGCACGAACAGAACACCGTCATGGATGCGGGCGTAAACGGTGTTTGCAATTTCAATAATAAGACCGTCTTCCACGTCTCCCAGAGTGATGTTGTCATGTTTCATCATGTCCCGGATTGACACCTTCATTGTTTTTATCTCGCTGCTATTGGGCACAAATTGGGCAAACGGCTGTGTGCTACTGTTTTCCCTAGAACAGAGAAGCCGCTAAAAACGTTTCTACCTGCGCTGATGCGCTCCTGATAGTGACTTAAAACCCCTTTGGGTTCGAGTCCCTGATGGCGCACAGTACAGGCCGGGAAGGTAGAAATACCCTCCCGGTCTTTTTGTCACTTACCCCCGGAGGCTGCTGGTGTTGGAGTTTCCCTTGGGCTGGGGCTTCGGACGATGAAGGTGGCACCGCCGTTGCCTGAAGCGGGCTTGCGCTTCACCAGAAGTGTCCTGCTGCGCAGTAAGCGGCTGCTGGCGAAGCGCAAGCCGTCCAAATGGCCCGAAAAATGGCATGAAAGTGTCATAAACTCGCACAGTTTCACATTTGCAGCCCGTGATTTTGGGGTTGTCACGGGGGGAAGCAGTAAAAAGTGTGTCCGGCATGGCTAGCTGTGAATAAAAAGGCAATCGAATCTGTCGATACAATGACGCTGATCGAATCGAATCTTGAATCGCAAGGTAGAAGCAGGGAGGCAGCATGAGCATCTCGATGCATCTGGATGAGTACATGGCGCGTCGTGGCATAGTTCCCGACGACACTGTGGTCAACGATGATCCCTGCGCAATCTTCGACGGCAAGGTCGAGCGCGATGGTAAGTCGCAGCAGGATCTTGAAGAGTCGGAGCGGCGCTTAGAGGAAGCGGAGTCCGCAATTCTGGATATGTTAGGCGGTTAATCGAGGAAAGATTGAGCGTTCTCGGCGCCCATTGACACGCATTCCGGGTGTGATGTTCATCACCGATTGGGCATAAATTGGCTCGGTCTTCCGGGTTTTATTTTCCACTGCCGGCGCTGCCAGGGTGGTGAAGCGCAAGCAACTTCTCGACAGGAGAACACTGTTTCCTACCTGCGAAGTTCTTGCGCTTTCGAAGCGTTGTACTCGCTGATTTCGCAGCCGTGTTCAGCCTCTCGTTTTGGGGCTGCAAATTATCTTCGCGTTGATGGCGCCGCGAAACTGCGCGAGAAAAACATGATGGATTCCTCATGATTTATGGCATAGTGTCCTGGCAAGGATTTGGAAACAAAAGATGTTTTCATTTCGTACTCCACAAGACAAGGACCTCAGCCACGTGAAATACGAAAAACTCGCCACTTTGCAGACCAACGTCGTAACTGCCCCAGACCTGGGCACTTTTGCAGTCACTTTCGCCGGTCAATCGCAACCATGGCTGGACACTCTCTCCAGCGTCATGGCCAGTGGCAACTCAAAGAAACTACGGGAAGTTTTCACTCGCGCTGAGGAACTGCTCGCACCGCTTGACGACGATCTTATCGGCCAGCTTCCCGCAGGTTTCGACCCCTTTGGCTGGGCAATCTCACTCGTTACAGACGAGCCATTTACCGGAGATACAACCAACCCTGCGGTCAGCGTCCCGGGCATCGTCTTGGCGCAGTTGGGCATTGTCGAGTTGCTGGAAAAGCAGGGAATTAATATCACCGAAGCGGTAGCGGTAACCGGTCATTCGCAAGGTGTTCTTGCTGCTGAGATTGTCGCTCGCCCAGAGAAGGCAGCAGAACTTCTGGCGCTAGCTCGCCTCATCGGTGTGGCGTGTGCGCGCGGAAGCCGAGTAGCCGGATTTGGGCGCGCGCCGATGATGAGCATCTCTGGCCTGACGGTCGAGGAGTTGGAACCTTTCCTCCCCCAGGGCTGTGTCATCGGTCTGAAGAATACGCAGACCACCAGCGTAGTTATCGGCAAGCAAGATGAACTAGACCAGCTAGCAGAGCAGCTCGTAGCGCAGCAGCCGAAGGGGCGGGAAGCCGAATGTACAGTTCTGCCAGTTAGTGGCGCATTCCATCACCCAGCGCTGGCACCTGCTGTGGCATGGGTAGTGGAGCGAGCTGAGCGCATTGGACTAGATGCGGAAACGGCGGACCGGCTTGCGCGTGCAATCTTGGTTGACCCCAGTGACTGGAGCGCCGAGGTACGGGGGCTCATCGACCAAGGGGCAACCACCATTTTGGATCTGGGGCCGAACACAGGCGTCGTCAAGCTGACAGAACGTAACGCTGAAGGCTATGGAGTGGCGGTGATTGCTGCGGCAACAGCTGCGGGGAGGGCTGGCCTGTCTGAGAGTGACATTGAGCACCCGACATCGTGGCTGGAGTTTGCACCGCGTCTGGTCACTGGAGACAAGCCCCGTGTCGAGACGAAGTTCACCAAGTTGACCGGGCGCTCGCCAATTCTGCTCGGCGGTATGACCCCGACGACCGTTGACCCTGAGATTGTGGCGGCTGCTGCGAACGCGGGGTTCTGGGCGGAGCTGGCCGGTGGCGGTCAAGTCACGCCGGAAATCTTCGAGGCTAATGTGGCGCGACTCTCCGATCTGCTCGAGGAGGGCCGCAGTGCACAGTTCAACACCATGTTTTTGGATCCGTACCTGTGGGGTTTGCATATTGGAAGCCGGCGTTTGCTCCCGCGCGCAGTGGCAGCGGGGCGACCGATTGATGGCGTCACCATCTCCGCGGGAATCCCTGAGGTGGACGAGGCAGTTGAGCTAGTAAAGCAGCTGCGTGAGGGCGGAATTCCGCATGTCTCCTTCAAACCGGGCACAATCGCACAAATCGAGTCGGTGCTCGAAATCGCAGACACCTTGGCGCAGCAGGGCACACCGTATCCAATCATCATGCAGGTTGAAGGTGGGCGTGCCGGCGGCCACCATTCCTGGGAAGACCTCGATGACCTGCTAATTAACACCTACGCAAAGATCCGCAAGCGAGATGTGGTGCTTGCTGTTGGCGGCGGTATCGGCAAGCCAGAACAGGCCCGTGATTATCTGATGGGCACGTGGTCGACACGGTACGGATTGGCGCCGATGCCGGTCGATGCTGTCATCATCGGCACAGCTGCGATGGCAGCAAAGGAGTCGACCGCCTCTGAGTCCGTGAAACAAATGCTGGTCGACACCGTCGGCACTGACCACTGGATCCCCGCTGGTAGCGCCATGGATGGCATGGCGTCGGGGCGCAGCCAGTTGGGTGCTGATATCCACGAAATTGATAACGCCGCAGCACGCGCAGGCAGATTGCTTGACGAAGTCGCAGGTGACCTCACTAAGGTCACCGAACGACGCGCAGAGATCATCGAGGCAATTAACGCCACCGCGAAGCCGTACTTCGGGGATGTCGTCACCATGACGTATGCCGAGGTGCTGAACCGTTATCTCGAATTGTGTGCTCCCGAAGGGACGTTCCTCGATCCAACGTGGTCGACGCGCTTTGTCGCACTCGTCGACCGCGTAGAGGCACGACTGAATGCAGTCGACGCGGGCACGTTTGACGCGCTTGCCGACGGCGACAGCTTGCGCACTCAGCCGCAGACCGAAATCTCGCGACTGTCCGGCCTGCTGGACCTGGATACCCAGCTTCACCCAGCAGATGTCACCTTCTTTATCTCTGAGCTCTGCCGCACACCTGGCAAACCTGTGCCATTCGTTCCGGTTATCGATGATGAGGTTCGTCGCTGGTGGCGATCGGACTCCCTATGGCAGGCGCATGACTCTCGCTACGATGCGGATCAAGTCTGCATCATCCCAGGGCCGCAGGCTGTTTCGGGCATTACCCGCGCGAATGAGCCAGTAGCGGAAATTCTGGGTCGTTTTGAAAAAGCTACCGCACAGGCATTGATGGATACCGGCTACCTGCCGGAGGCGCCTGTTGACGCTCTTAGCCGGATGCTCGCAGCGCCTGTGATTTGGTGGGCTGGCCGACAGCAGCCGAATCCGGCGCTGGCACTTGGAGCGGAACATGAGTGGGTATGTGTATCTGACGCAAGTGATGTCTCTCGTTCGCAACGCCTGGAACACCCAGGTACTGGTGCCATTTTGGAGACCATTGGCGCTGATGGCAGCAATGATGAGGGCGGGGAGGACCTCGTCTGGGCACAGCTGACCGTTCCGCTGCCCGATGCTGCGGGTGAGAATACGCAACTGCGAATTCGCCTGTGCCAGAGTGCAGCGGTGGGCGCAGTGCCCGTCGTCAAGCATGAGGATGCGGTAGCCGCGATGCGGGAGCTGACGCGAATTGCAGCTGGCGGTGAGCTTGCAAACATCGTCGATGGGGTCGCGGAGTGGGAATCCGTGTGGGATCCGATGGCGATGGCTGACTACGATGCGGTCACTATTGCAGCTGCCGGCGATGAGTCACAGGCGACGGTGCCGGACGCATTGGTCGGGCATGCTTGGCCAGCGATTTTTGCGGCAGTCGCGCAGGCACGTACTGAGACTGGCATTGATGTTGTTGAGGGCATGCTCGCGCTTGTTCACCTTGAGCATCACATTCGTATGATTGGGGCTCTGCCGCAGGAAACCACAACGTTGCGGATTAGTGCGCGTGTCGACGAGGTCGTTGATACGGACTTAGGGCGACTAGTTGTGGTGCGCGCGGAGGTTCGTGATGGCGATACGCTGCTCGCCACCTTGAGTGAACGCTTTGCCATTCGTGGCCGAAACGGCGGCGAGACAGCACGGACCAATACTGTGCCATTTCCAACGGTCACGGATACGCCACGGAGTTTCCGCGGTGTGTTGACCGTCGAAGCGCCTAATGCGATGGAGCCATTTAGCTGTGTCACGGGCGATCGCAATCCTATCCACGTCGATTCCCGTGCAGCAGCGCTAGCTGGTCTACCAGGGGTTATTGTCCATGGAATGTGGCTGTCGGCGATGGCCGAGCATGCGGCTGTTGCCGCGTCGGATGCCGGCATTGGCAACCGGGTGATTGAGTTCACTGCGACTATGCTGAGCCCGGTTCTGCCTGGACAGGAAGTGAAATTCTCTGTCGAACGCCGTGGTTTTGATGACCGTCCAGGCGCCGGTGAAGTCCGCGAAGTCACGGCCACAGTAGAGGGCGAGCTGGTATTGACCGCCACTGCTGTAATCGCCGCACCGACGACTGCATATGTCTTCCCTGGTCAGGGGATTCAATCACAGGGGATGGGGCTGTCTGCTCGGACTCGCAGCGTAGCGGCTCGCCGCGTGTGGGACCAGGCTGATGCGATGACCCGAGAGAAGCTTGGCTTTTCCGTACTGGCTATTGTCCGGGACAACCCGGTAGAGGTGGTCGTGGATGGTGTGCGCTATTTCCACCCAGAAGGTGTTCTGAATCTGACCCAGTTCACCCAGGTTGCGATGGCGACGTTGGGACTGGCACAGGTTGCGGAGCTCCGTGAAGCAGGGCTGCTGGATGAAACAGCTCACTTTGCGGGACACTCTGTCGGTGAGTACAACGCGCTGGCGGCTTTCGCTGGTGCGCTTGACGCAGACGCCGTGTTGGAGGTTGTCTACCGCCGCGGTTTGACCATGCATGAACTGGTCGAACGTGATGAGCAGGGGAGGTCCAACTACGGTTTGTGCGCCCTGCGTCCGGACAAGATTGGCGTAGGCGAGGACGAGGTCACCGAGTTTGTTAATCGGTTGTCGCAGGAAACCGGTGAGTTCCTCGAAGTCGTAAATCTCAACCTGGCAGGCAAGCAGTACGCCGTCGCCGGCACCGTCGCGGGGCTTGCGGCACTGGCTGAACAGTGCGAGCGCCGCAGCTCGGACGGCAAGGGATACGTGCGTATCCCAGGTATTGATGTGCCATTCCACTCCAGTGTCCTACGCGACGGTGTGGATTCCTTCCGTAAACACCTGGAGCGGCTGCTGCCAGCGGAAATCACTCCAGAGCGCCTGGTGGGACGCTATATCCCGAATCTCACCGCGACCTCTTTTGAGCTGACTGAGAAGTTCGTCCGCCAGATGGCTGCAGTCGTCGACTCAGACATTTTGGAACAAATCCTTGCCGACTTTGATACTGCTGCTGAAAACCCGGCGCGCCTGGCCCGCATGTTGCTGGTCGAGTTACTGGCCTGGCAATTCTGCTCACCGGTGAGGTGGATCGAAACGCAGGATCTGCTGCTTGAGGATCTCGGCGTCAGCCGCGTTATTGAAGTTGGTGTAGGTACAGCGCCCACACTGGCAAACCTGGCTGCCCGCACCTGCCAGTTGCCCCGTCACCGAAGCCGTGACATTCGAGTGCTCAATCTCGAACGTGATGCTGATGCAGTGTTTATGCGCGACCAAATTCAGCCGGAAAAGACTGAGCCCGCGTCGGAGGTGGCACCGGAGCAGGACGCGGCGCAGGCTCTATCTGGAGCAGCAGGAGCAGCGGGAGCAGCGGAGCCGACAGTATCTGCCGACCAACCCTCGACGACCGAACAGGCAACCACGATCACGAGTGCTGCCACTCCGGCTACCGAAGTTGCTGATATTGCCGTCAGCCCGGCACAGGCGCTGGAAGTTCTTATTTGCCAATGGACGAAGGTGCGCCCCGACCAGCTCGGTGCCGCCGACTCCATCGAGACTCTGGTCGATGGAGTCTCATCCCGACGCAATCAACTGCTGCTCGATCTCGGAGTGGAATTCGACCTCGGTTCAATCGAAGGGGCCGCAGATGCGGAACTGGCTGATCTAAAGGACAAGATTGATAGCTTAGCCAGTGGGTATTCGGCATTCGGTCCGATTCTCTCCGAAGCCATTGCCGACGGTATTCGCCGGATTACCGGTCCTGCCGGTGCAGGCGCGAATTACATCGATGACTATGTGGCCAATGAATGGCAGCTCGGCAAGGGGTGGGCAACCGCAGTTAGCGCTGAGATGATGCTCGGTACTCGCGAGGGCGCATCCCTGCGCGGCGGTGATCTTGCGCATCTGGCTCCGGCCGCCCCAACCAGTACTGCTGAACTCAACCAACTAATCGATGAAGCAATCCTTGCGGTCGCCGCGCAGCGAGGTGTATCTGTCGCTAAGCCGTCGGCAAGTGACAGTAGTGCTGGGATGGTCGACTCGGCTGCGCTCACTGAGTTTGCAGATAAACTGACTGGTCAACGAGGTATTCTTGCCACCGCTGCACGCACGATTCTGGAGCAACTCGGCCACGAAATTACCGGTGCCATTGACTTCGATGCCGAAGACGCCGACAGCAACCTGGTAAATCTCGTCACTGCTGAACTCGGTGCGGACTGGCCGAAGCTGGTCACCCCGACGTTTACGCCCACCAAGGCTGTGCTTCTCGACGACCGCTGGGCCACCTCCCGCGATGACCTAGCACGCCTCTGGGCAGCCGCTGATGAAGACGTGGCTGACACCGCGCCGGGCAGTATCCACGAAACCGCAGTCGAGCAGGCACAGTGGTGGGCTGCCAAGGCAGACGCGGCAGGACGGACACAGTTGGCGAGTATCTACCGCCAGCTGGCGGATGAGGCCATCACGAATGTGGACGAACTGCCGATGAATGCCGACATCGCAGTTGTGACCGGTGCATCGCCAAATTCGATTGGCTCCGCCGTAACTGCACAGCTGCTGTCTCAGGGCGCAACCGTCGTTGTCACTACCTCACGCCTGGGACACGAACGCCTGAGCTTCTACAAGCAGCTCTACCGTATGCATGCGCAGGGCAAGGCGAAGCTATGGGTGGTACCGGCGAACCTGTCCAGCTTCCAGGACCTGGATTCCCTTATCGACTGGATCGGAACCGAGCAGACTACGACGATTGGTGCGGAAGTGGTCGTGACCAAGCCTGCACTGTCACCGACGCTGCTATTCCCGTTTGCGGCGCCTACGGTCTCAGGCTCGCTTGCCGACGCTGGTCCTGCGTCCGAGACCCAAATGCGTCTGCTTCTGTGGTCGGTGGAGCGACTCATCGCAGGGATGTCAGCACTTGGCGGGGACAATAATCTGGACCATCGTTTGCATGTGGTGCTGCCGGGTTCACCGAACCGTGGTCGCTTCGGCGGTGATGGTGCCTATGGTGAAGCCAAGGCCGCACTCGACGCAGTGGTGGCGCGCTGGAACGTGGAGGACGCATGGCGCACCCGCACCACTCTGGCTCATGCACAGATTGGTTGGGTCCGAGGCACCAACCTGATGGGTGGAAACGATCCGCTGGTTGCTGCAGTGGAAGCAAAGGGAGTTCGCACTTTCTCCACCGAAGAAATGGCAGCTGAACTCATTGAGCTCGCGAGCTCGGAGACTCGGAAGAAGGCACAAACCCGCCCGATTCAGGCCGATCTCACCGGCGGATTGGGTGACGTCGACCTCAACATTGCGCAATTGGCGCAGGAGGCTGCACAGGCGGCTGGCCTATCAGCACAAAACTCCGAGGTCGCTAGTGGGGCGCGCTCGCAGGAGCCGTCGTCAAGCCGTGTTTTGAGCGGTCTGCCAAGCCCTCGCCGACCAATTCCGCAGACAACACCGACCTTTGGTGACATCGCGGCGGCTCCGGAGGACACGGTGGTCATCGTGGGCGCCGGTGAGCTTGGGCCGTACGGTTCTTCCCGGACGCGCTTTGAGGCTGAAGTCGATGATATTTCTGCAGCAGGAATTGTGGAATTAGCCTGGTCAATGGGGTTGATTTCCTATGAGGGTGGCTGGCGCGACGCCGACGGGCAACCGTTGGCAGAAAGCGATATTGCTTCGCGTTACCGCGATGAAGTGCTGGCGCGAGTTGGTGTGCGTCGTTACGCCGATGATGGCGATTTGGTTGATAATACGATGACTGAGCTGACCACGGTCTACCTGGATCGTGCGTTGAGCTTTGCTGTGCGTGACCGCGCGGCAGCGGAGACTTTTGTCAGTTCCAACCCGGACAACACCACTGCGAGCTTCGATGCCGAGACAGGGCAGTGGCTTGTGACACGAGCCGCTGGTACGCCGGTTCAGGTACCGCGCCGAATGGCGATGAGCCGTTATGTTGGCGGTCAAATTCCGCAGGGCTTTGACCCGGCACGATACGGTATTCCGGCAGACATGATGGACAATCTGGACCGCGTGAGCTTGTGGAACATCGTCTGTACTGTTGATGCGTTCCTGTCATCGGGCTTTAGCCCAGCGCAACTGCTGGAAGCGGTCAACCCGGCGCGAGTGTCGTCGACACAGGGCACAGGTATTGGTGCGATGGAGTCGCTGCGCAGTCTTTACATCGACGGTCTGCTGGGGCAACCGCGAGCCAATGACGTCCTGCAGGAGGCATTGCCAAATGTTATTGCCGCCCACGTTATGCAGTCGTATGTCGGTGGCTACGGGCAAATGATTCACCCTGTCGCAGCCTGTGCGACGGCAGCGGTGTCGGTGGAGGAGGGCGTCGACAAGATTGCCCTGGGTAAGGCAGATTTTGTTGTCGCAGGTGGCTTCGATGACCTGTCCACAGAGGGAATCACAGGTTTCGGCGACATGGCCGCCACCGCTGACTCCGCCACCATGGAAAACAAAGGCATCGACCATGCGTACTTCTCCAGGCCGAACGATCGTCGACGCGGAGGCTTTGTGGAATCGCAAGGCGGTGGCACGGTGCTGTTGGCTCGCGGAGACATCGCCCGTGACATGGGGCTCCCCGTGCTCGGTGTCGTCGCATACGCCCAGTCCTTCGCCGACGGCGCGCACACGTCCATTCCGGCGCCGGGTTTGGGTGCGCTAGCGGCCGCTCAGAACGGCGAGAAGTCTCGATTGGCTCGCGCACTTGCAGCACTCGATGTCACTGCGGATCAGGTCGCGGTGTTGTCCAAGCACGACACCTCGACCAATGCCAACGACCCAAATGAGTCCGAACTGCATGAACGCATTGCAGATGAACTCGGTCGCGAGCGCTCTAACCCGCTGCTGGTGGTCTCTCAGAAATCGCTGACGGGACACGCTAAGGGGGGTGCTGCAGCGTTCCAGATCATTGGTCTGACCCAGGTATTGCGCAGCGGCATTGTGCCAGGTAATCGATCGCTGGACTGCGTCGATCCCGCATTGGCTGAGCATTCGCGTCTGGTATGGCCAACGAAGGCAGTCAATTTCGGCAATACGTTGCCGCTGAAGGCTGGCTTTGTTACCTCGCTCGGGTTCGGACATGTCTCGGCACTGGTGGCAGTCGTCCACCCGGAAGCTTTCTACCAAGCGATAGTGCAGCACGATGGCGCTGAGGCTGCGGAGCGTTGGCGGTCCGCGGCGCACAACCGCGAAGCGGCTGGTCTGCGTCGCGTTGATGAGGCTATTTACGGTGGGGAAGCTCTCTACGAGCGTCCACGCGAGCGAAATCTCGCGGACGGTGGTCGGTTCGGTTCACCCGCTGCATTGGAAAAGGCAGTTCTGCTTTCCGACGGCGCCCGTCTGATCGATGGTGTCCTCCAGCCATGATTGGCGTAGACCTCGTCTATATTCCGGGCTTCGAAGAGCAGCTGAATATGCCAGGAAGTCAGTTCGCGCAGGCTGTTTTCACACCTGCGGAGCTACTGGTAGCTAGGCGCCGCGGAATAGTCGGCGGCGCGCTGGCGCGTCACTTAGCGGGCCGCTGGGCTGCGAAGGAAGCCTTCATCAAGGCCTGGTCGCAGACCCTCTTCGGCAGCCAACCGCCGATTGCGCGAGATCAGCTGGACTGGCGGGAAATAGAGGTGCAGCCGGATGCCTACGGTCGCGTGAGCATCAGTCTCCACGGTGCTGTGAGCCGCCATTTCCACGATCAGGAGTGGCAGCTGGGGCCGTCGTTAAGCATCTCGCACGACGGCGACTACGCAATCGCCGTCGTACGCCTGGACTAGTCCGGCACCGCGCTAATCGACGGACTTCTGACGGCGACCGACCAGGATGCCGGCACCGAAGATTAGCGCGCCCAGGATTGCGCCGGTTCCGGCGACTGCGGCGGTTTGGAGCGGGGAGTTGGTCGCGGCCTGCTGAGTCTGCACATCAACTTCGTCGAGGCCATTGCCGGAAGCGTTGGACTTTGCGGAAGCCTTGCCAGATGCCTTGGAGGAGCCGCTGGCCTTGGACTCTCCGGTCTTGGAGGCGCCGGCCTTCACAGCTTCTTCGCGTTCCTTGGCGGAGCCGCCGACACTGAGGTCCGTGGCCGTGTCCTGGCTGCGGTCGGAGGAACCGTGAGCAGCAAAGGTGTAGAGCGCGCAGTCATTTTCGACGCAGTTGGCGGCCGATGTGACGGCCTCGACATTGAGCGTTGTAGAGAAGCTGCCGTCGGAGGACATCTGGGAGGTGCGGACAAACTCAGCGGCGGAGAAAGCATCAGCGTTGGTGGTGGAGAACTTGTTCTTCTCAGCCACTGCGACGTAGATGCCGTTGCCGCTGGTCTTGAATCCGGTGCCGGAGACGGCAATTGCGGTGCTGCCCGATGGGTTCAGTTCCGTGGTGGACAGGCTTACCGACGGGGTGCCAGTCGAGGAGCTGCTGCCATTGGAGCTGCTGGAGCCGCCGGAAGCGCTGGTGCTACTCGTTCCACTAGACCCTGTGCTGCCACTGGTGCCGGAGCTTGCGCTGCCTGCGGACTGTGAGGAGCCACCGCCGGAGGGCAGGGTAGCGTCCTGCTTGGCAGCTCCGCCGGCAAACGATACCGCGGTCGCCGTGTCCTGGCTGCGGTCGGAAGAACCGTGAGCAGCAATGGTGTAGACCGAGCAAGCGTTCTGCATGCAGTCTGCCGTGCCGAACTTCGCGCTGACCGGAAGATCCACGCTGAAGCTGCCGTCGGACTTCAAGTTGCCGCGAGAGGTAGACACAAACTGGGTATCCGGGCCGAAGGAATCGGCGTTGGTCACATCCATCTGGTCATTTTGCGCGATACCGACGTAGATGCCCGGTCCAGAGGTCTTGAATCCCTTGCCTTCGACTCGAATGGTGTCGCCGCTCGGGTTCAAATCTGAGGTCTTGGACAGGCTCACCGATGCGTTGCCTCGTGACTGCGACGGTGACTGTGAGCCCGAGCCGGATGCCTGACCAGTGCTCTGGCCACCGCTCGGTGCCGCGCTGGTGGAACCCTGTGATTGAGCAGCCTGGGAAGTAGCACCCGCCTTGAAAGTGATGGGGACCCACTGGTCATTGCTGCGGTCAGAAAGATTAGGGAACGCAGTAAAGGAGGCTACGTAGCACTGGGTGGAGGTGCAGTCGACATCGCCAAAGCTGGTCGCGACCTTCATCTCCTGCGTAAAACTTCCGTCAGCGCCGACTGTCACCTTGGCCGCTTCGCCGTAGGTCGAAGGGTAGCCCGACGTTGGCTTCTCGATTGTCTGGGCCAGGTAAATATTTGCGTTAGCGGGGTAGCCGACTCCCTTGATGGTCACGGTGGCGCTGTCGGACAGATCGGTGGCAGGGGTCACGGAGAGCTGGCGCTCAGACTGATCGGTGCTGCCGCCGAGAAGGTCGCCGATGCCGGGGAGCGAACCGCCGAGCTGTCCAATCGATGGCAGTGACTGTGCCGATGCGGGGACTGCGGGTAAAAATCCCGTACTCACTACGATTGCCGAAGCTAGAACAATAGAGCGGGGAAGCAGGCTCCGTCGGAAAGCGCCCTGCGTCGTGGACATGTGAACCTCTGATTCTGTTTGGGAGTTCCGGCGCAGGCGCGGTGAAAAACAGGGAACCCCACCGCGCTGACCAGAGTAAAGCTATAACTAAGGCAAGCCTACCCTCCGCGCATTGATAAGGGCAATAAATGCCCCTGCCGAGGTAGGCGAGGGGTGCTCTCTAGTCTGCGGCCTCCGCGACGCTCATGAGATAAGAGATTGTCATGCGTTTGATTTCCTGCACCGTCAGCTCGTAATGAGCTTCCCGCTCAGCATCGCTTCCCGGATGGTCCACCGCATAATTCAGCAGGGCGTACGTGGCGTTAATCATGAGGTCGGAGATGAAGTTCAGTTCCGCATCGCTTGACGACGGCACCAGCGGGCGCAGCACCTTTGAAATCTCGTTGACCAGGCGTGACTTTGTATCTTCTGCGGTTGCGCGTGTGGCGGGCGTTGATTGAACAGCCAGCCATACGGCTCTTCTTGAAACGTCCTCGCGCCAGAGTTTTGCCAGGTGATCGATGAACTCCGAGAGAAACTCCGGCCATTTCAAGGTGGGGACTGTCTCGCCGAAGCGTGAGACTTCCTCGATGACGCCCTCAGTGTCCTGGCGGTCGAGCTCACAGATCATCACATACTTGTTTGCGAAGAATTGGTAGAGCGTGCCAATGGGAATATCGGCGATGCGAGCGACTTCGTCGAAAGTGAAAGACTCAAACCCGTGCTCGATGAGCACTGTGCGTGCCGAGCTGAGCATGCGTGCGTACCGCTCTCGGCTGCGTTGCTGAGCCGGAGTGCGACGGGGACGAAGAATATTCGGTGCGTCCTGGGATTGTGTCACTACTACGAAACCGTCTAATCGGGATGATGTGGGAGGAGAGTTTGGGGCCGGGGTCAGAGTAGGCCTTGCGGCTAGTTAGCTTTCGGAAGCCTGTGATTCCACACCCAAGTCACGCAGTACGCGCTGGACGTGCCCCTTGGCGCGAACGTTGTACCAGGCCTTTTCAATTTCGCCTTCGGCATTGACCAAGAAAGTGGAGCGGATGACGCCCTGGACAATCTTGCCGTAGTTCTTCTTCTCGCCGAAAGCGCCGAACGCGGTCATGGTTTCCTTGTCCGGATCGGACAGGAGGGCGAAGTTCAAGCCGTGGTCCTCACGGAACTTTGCGAGTTTCGCCGGCTTGTCCGGAGAAATACCTACGACAGGAATGCCGGCATCATTCAGGGCTGCGGATTCATCGCGGAAGTCGCATGCCTCAGTGGTGCAACCTGGGGTGTTGGCCCGCGGGTAGAAGTAAATCAGCACGGGCTTGCCCGCGTAGTCCGACAGAGAAACCTGCTCTTCGGCGTCGTTGAAAAGAGTAAACGCTGGGGCAGGGTCGCCAGCTTCCAGACGGATGTTGTTCTGGCCGTATTCTTTGTCGCTGGAGGAAGAAGTAGTCATGGCTTCATCGTATCGACTCTGGAGCGGTGCGTGTCGACTCTGAAGCAATGCGTTGAGTTTTTCCCCGTGCTCGCCCACGTTGCTGTAGTGGAAGTGTTAGTCTTTTAGGCGAACAATCACTTTAGATATTCAACTTTTTAGGGAGTTTACGTGGCTCGCAGCATTGAAGATATCCAGCGCGATATTGAGCGTAACCGTAACCAGCTCGCCCGTACTCTGGATGAGCTAACCGTGCGAACGAATCCGAAGAACGTTGCGGATGACGCAAAGACCCGCGTTCTCGATGCTCTGAATGAGCCGAAGGTGCAGGCAGCACTGGGTGTCGTTGCCGCACTTGTTGTTGGCGGCATCGCAATGGGCATTCGTCGCAACCGTAACCGCAGCAAGGAAATCGACCGCATTCGCGAGATGATTGAGACTGCTGCTAAGTAGTTTTTCGGTAGTTAGCGCACGCGCTTCGGGTAGTTACCTGGGGCCGTGCGCTTTTGCGTATCTAACCCTTGTTTGAGTCAGGCGCGGGGCGCAAGCGAGGGTTGCAAGTTGGCGCCTACGCTTGTTATGCAACAAAAAGACCGGGAGGGTATTTCTACCTTCCCGGTCTGTATTGTGCGCCATCAGGGACTCGAACCCCGAACCCGCTGATTAAGAGTCAGCTGCTCTGCCAGTTGAGCTAATGGCGCTTACTGTTTCCTGCTTGGTGCTCTCTGTGTGAGCTCCTCGCCGGCAACGAGAAGATATATAACCAGGTTTCTGATTGTTTGTAAAATCGGCTGGTCAGGCCCTGTTTTTTGGTCGGTGTTTTTGCATGTTTTTTTGAAACGTTTTGCGCAACCGTTTGAAAAAAGTTCAAAAAAAGTTTGGAAATCCTCAAAGTGGGGTAGGGCCTGTATCAATGCCATCAACGTTGGGAGTGTGCGTAGATGCCCCAGTGGCGTTCGGTTACGTTCGGCGGTGTTCAGTAACGTCCGAAAGCGACCGGGGGCACTTTTGAATAGCGAACTGATTACTTTTCAGTAACGCAGCTTCAAGGGGGCGCTGTTTTCCCAGGTCGGTTGAAGTGCCCCGTTTTTTTGGGGTTGCACAGCAATTTTCCAGAGGGTTAACTGTAGGAACCGTTGGGCTACTTTGCGTGCTGCGCCCTGTGAGGGGTTGATGACTGCGATTGGGCAGTCAATAAGGCTTTTCAGTTAGGGCGAGCGTTTTATCGGTGGCTAGTGCCGCTGCAGGGTAGTCTGACCTTTTTCGAGGGCGCACCAGGGGCTGTAGCAGGACTCCGCTGTGTGTCGCAGTGTGTCCCCGGGACTTACTACTTAATAATTGCACTGTTGGAGTGAAGCACGATCATGCGGCAATCTTTTAAGCGCCTGTCGATGGCGGTGGTGACATTTGCGACCACCATCTCGCTAGCTGCTTGTACCGTCGGCGGAGATAATGCCGAGCAGCAAGAGGCGGAGAAGCCAGACGTTGGTCTTGTCGCCAGTGTGAAGGACGACGCCACCGATGTTTCGGTGGTTGACCCGATTTCGGTTCAGGTGGAAGAGGGACATCGCCTGGACAAGGTTGTTATGACCAACCCTGAGGGCAAAGAAGTCAAGGGCAAGCTCGACTCCAGTGGTACCAAGTGGACCACTGCAGAACCCCTGGGCTACTCAAAGACCTATGAGATTAACGCCACCTCGGGCACAGAAAAGCTGGCTACTTCTTTCACCACCGTCGAGCCGACTTCTCAGGTAAATGGTTACCTGTCCCCGCTGGATGGTTCCACCGTGGGTGTCGGTCAGACTATTGCTGTGAAGTTCAGCGCGAGTATTTCGGACCGCAAGGCTGCTGAGGAAGCAATTAAGGTGACCACCGAGCCTAAGGTGGAAGGCGCTTTCTACTGGCTGAATAACAGTGAGGTGCGCTGGCGTCCAAAGGAGTACTGGAAGCCGGGGACCAAGGTTACCGTGAAGTCCGATATTTACGGCACGGATCTTGGTGACGATATGTACGGTGCGGAGTCCGCCGAAACCAGCTTCACTATCGGTGATGAAGTCATTGCTATCGCTGATGATGCGACGAAGACCATGGTCATTAAGAAGAACGGTGAAGTCGTAAACTCCATGCCTATCTCTATGGGGTCGAATGTTCACCCGACTCCGAATGGCCAGTACATCATCGGTGATCGCAACGAGACCATGGTGATGGACTCCCGTACCTACGGCCTGTCTCTGGAAAACGGTGGCTACGTCACGCCGGTTAACTACGCAACGCAGATGTCCTACTCCGGCATCTACGTCCACGGTGCACCGTGGTCAACGTGGGCACAGGGCAGCGTCAACCAGTCTCACGGCTGCATCAACGTCACTGACGCCAACGCTAAGTGGTTCCTGGACAACACTAAGCGCGGTGACATCGTGATTGTGAAGAATACGATTGGTGAGACGCTCTCCGGTGTTGATGGACTAGGTGACTGGAACATCCCGTGGGAGACCTGGAAGAAGGGCAACGCCGACGAGACCAGCTCTTGGTAGTCCATGTCCTCTAAGTGAGGCCATCATTTAAGCCACGCGGGTTAGTCCGTTTCCTAATCACCCAACATTCCCAGCTCCTGCGCCCGAGCAACAGCCGCGGTGCGGGAGCTGACGTCTAGCTTGGTGAAAATATGTACCAGATGCGATTTCACAGTCGCTTCGGTGAGCACCAGCTGTTCTGCAATTTTTCTATTCGACATACCCCGCGCGACCAACTCGAGCACTTCGAGTTCGCGCGGGGTTAGTGCTGTATTGGGGTTGCGCATCCGACCCATCAAGCGCCCGGCCACTTGTGTGTTCAGCACGGTCTCGCCGCGAACGGCACGACGGATACCATCGATGAGCTCCTCCGGAGCGGCATCCTTCAGCAGATAACCAACTGCGCCTGCGGTGACAGCGCCGAGCACATCGGAGTCCGAAGAATAATTGGTCACCACCAACACTTCTGGAGCCTTTGCGCCGCGCCCGGCCAGTGCGCGGATGGCTGCGGTGGCATCAACTCCGCCTGCGCGGGTAGCAGTGCCAGGGGCCTCACCAAAGCGAAGGTCCATGAGTACCAGATCGATGTGGTCGCAAGAGTCGTCGTCAAGCGATGCGCGCACCTTCTCGACCGCCTCGTCACCGCTGGCCGCCTCGCCAACCACGACGATATCCGGCGCCGATTCAACGACTGCGCGAAGACCAGCGCGGACGATGGGGTGATCGTCGGCGATGAGGACTCCGATGGGCTTGGTCACCTGGCTAACTCCTAGGGTGATGTGAATGGTCGTTTCCTACCTGCATACCAGGCGCGGGACTTTAAGAGGCGAGCTCGTGCGGGATGCTGACGCTGACACCGCAGCCACGCCCCGGTTCCGACTCGATGGTGAAGGTGCCGCCGAGCTTCTCCACGCGTCGGCGCGCGTTGGCGATCCCCACGCTGTCGTCGTTAGTTGGTGCGGTGGGGTCGAAGCCGATGCCGTTGTCGACGCAGTCGAGCAGAATCTCGTCGGGCTGGTAGGTCAGGGTGACACGGCAACGCGTGGCGTGTGCATGCTTGACGACGTTCGCCAAGCTCGCCTGGGCCACCCTGATGATGGTTGCTTCGACGGTGGCCGGCAGCCGCGTGGGTGTGCCGTCGACGCAGAAGCTGACAGCATCGCCCAGCACCGTGGAGGAGCAGACTTTCTCCAACGCACCGGATAGGTCTGCGCCTTCGAGGGGAGCCGGCTGAAGTGCTGCGATGATGCGCCGGGTCTCGGCGAGATTGTCGGCCGCAACCTTGCGGGCGAGCTGTAGCGAATCCACCGAGGTCTGGTCATGCTGAGTGGGAGCACTTTTCATGCGGGACTCCACCGAATGCAGCAGCAGCTGGATGGAGGAAAGCCCCTGCGCCACGGTGTCATGAATATCGGCTGCGAGACGTGCGCGTTCGTCCAGCTCACCGGCACGACGGGACAGTGCTTCCGAGTGGGCGCGGGCGGCTGAGAGCTCCTCCAGCGCCTTGGTCTTTTCTATAGTCTCCTTCTGCAGGAGCCGGAACCCCAGCCCCACCGTGAGTACAAACGTCCCACCCAGAATGGGGCCGAGGACACCACCAAATGTCAGCGGAGTATGGATAGCGATGGCGCCAATTGCCGTCGCCGTTGTCGCCGCCACCATGATTACGGCTATAAAGCCGCCGGTTACCTGCAAAATTACGAAAAACAGTGGGAAAACCAGGAACGAGGCGTCCAGCGTTGCAAACGCCAACGCCGCCCAGCACAGCAGCAGAATCACAAGCCAGCCCAACAGCAGGCCACGCGACTTAGTCAGCGCGACCTCGTTGGCTACGTTGCCATGCCGAGCCTGCCCAATCGGCCCAATGGAACCTGCGATGTACACCGCTAGAAAGCACGCCGCATAGGTGATGATTCGCCACTGCGGGGCCGGAACCACGCATACCGCCAGCAGCACCAGCACCAAAACATCCAGGGCAAACCGCAGTAATTGCCAGCTGCGGTTCAGGGTCTCAGGAGTATCCACGCTCTCGAGCTTAGGGCAGTTCCGCCTGCCAAAACACCGCTGACGAGCCGGAATTGTCAACATCAACCGAAAGTTGGAGACGAAGTTCAACCTCCATGGCGATTAAATCCGCCTTTGAATCCACGACCATAATGAGTATGTACCAGTCAATGAAAGAACTTCGAGCCGCTCCAGGCCGTGCCGCACTGATCACCATCACCGTCGGCATGATTGCTGTGATGGTCGCGTTCCTCTCGGCTTTGGCCGCCGGCCTGTCCGCCCAGTCCGTCTCCGCACTTGACGAGGTCTACGGCAAAAACGACGCCGTCGTCATCTCGGAGGGGGCTACGTCGTTGTCGTCGTCAAGCATCGGAGAGACGGCGCGAAAGAGCGTCCAGACGTGGGCGAGCGACAACGGCGCAAATGTCCGCGATGTCTACGTCAGTCGTGCGCGCGTCGATGAAACGCCCGTCACCGTCATCTCCGACTTTTCGCTTAACGACGACCAGGTGGCCGTCATCGACGGTGTCAGTGAAACCGCCCTTGCGGAAGGTGACTCGCTGACCCTGTCTGGCGCGATGGGCGAGAAAGAGACCACCGTTGCGCGCGTGGCGGGGGATAAGTGGTTGGATCACCAGGCAGTCATTTATGCCGGGCGCGGTGTGATGGAAGACCTGACACCGGGGCAGATGGTGCCGGCGGCGATGGTTGTCGACGAGTCTGCGGCGCAGCTGCCGAATGTCCCGGAAGGAACCATTCTGCGCGACAGCGAGCGCAACAACCTGTCGGCTTCTTACCAGGGCGAGCAGACTTCGCTGAACGCGATGACCTCGATGCTGTATGTGATTTCTGCGCTGGTGGTAGGCGCGTTCTTCACCGTGTGGACTGTTCAACGACTGCGTGGTGTGGCAATCTCCTCGGCGCTCGGTGCGTCCCGCTCCGTGCTGGTTGCTGACTCTCTGGCACAGGTCTTGGCCGTGCTGGCAATCGGAGTCGGCGGCGGTGTTGTGGTGACTGCAGCAGCGGGCTGGGCTTTGCAGAGCGGCGACGTCATGCCAATTGTGGTCGATGCTTCCACGACCGTCGTGCCGGGGCTCATTTTGGCCGTGACCGGCGTAGTTGGTGCGCTGCTGGCACTGGTGCCGGTATTCCGCGTCGATCCGACCACCGCACTGGCGAATGCGTAGTAGTGCGTTAGTACGGCCTAGCACGGCGGCTTCCCACAGAACACTCACATCGCGTTAATCACGCACAACCTGCAACTGAGGAATTGAGGAATTGAGGACAAAATGACTACCTACATCGACAGCCAAGCTCCCGTGGCACTCGCTCTGAAGAACATCTCGCTGACCGTCCAAGATGGCGACAACAAACGCACCATTTTGGATGACATCTCGCTGAAAATCCGGGCAGGCGAGGTAGTGGGGCTGGTCGGACCATCGGGTTCCGGCAAGTCGACTCTGTTGACCATCGCAGGTTGTTTGAAGAGTGCCGATACCGGACATGTCACGCTGTACTCCAACAAGCAGGACGCGAACGGTGCAGACGCGGACGAGAGTGCGGAAAGGACGGCCATTGATCTGAGCGCTCGCGGCGCGGATGCTGCCAAGATTCGTCGCGAACACATCGGTATTGTTTTCCAGCAGCCGAATCTTCTGCCAGCGCTGACGGTCAAGCAGCAGCTCATCGCAATGCGGCGATTGGGCCGTGTTTTCGGGTGGCCCGCAGGTGGCCGTCGTGAAGCGGAGAAGCGCGCAGATGAATTGCTCGAGGCAGTCGGCCTGGCTGGGCTGGGAGAACGTCGCGTGAGCCAGCTTTCCGGTGGCCAACAGGCGCGTGTCAATGTTGCGCGCGCACTGATGAATGAGCCGGAAGTGCTGCTAGTCGACGAACCGACCGCGGCTTTGGATCAGAAGAGTGCAGGGGCGGTGACGCGACTGATTATGGATGTGACGCGGAAGATGGGTGTGGCCACCCTGTACATCACCCACGACCTGGGGCAGCTTCACGGTGCCGACCGAATCGTGGAGATGGTTGACGGCAAGCTGCAGTCCGCGGATGCTGGCTTGGTAGCTACTCGGTAGTGACTATGGGGGAGGAGGCGGCATCGAAAAGGCTGGGTCAGATAACCACGCCGCCGGAAAGGCGCACATTTTTGGCCTTTAACCCCAGAAATTACGGGCTGCAAATGTGAAACTGTGTGAGTTTATGACACTTTCGGGCTATTTTTCGGGCCATTTTTGTCATAAACGCAGTCAGTAACTTGGATTGGCCCGCCGCCGCCAACCATAAACGCAGTTGCTAAGGCGGAAACACAAAAACCCTCGGCCCGGAAAAACCTGGCCGAGGGTTCTACTTGGGGTGACTGACGGGACTCGAACCCGCGACACCCAGGATCACAACCTGGTGCTCTACCAACTGAACTACAGTCACCATTACCGCATGAAAGGAGCTGTATTCTCGGCTCATCTCTGCAGCGAACTATATGGTAGCCCACAGTGGGCTGGAAACAAAAACAGCAGGTCAACCCGGATAAATTTGGGAAAGGGTGGGGTTTGGGTCGTCATAAAGCGAGCTAGCCGCGAATCTCACCGTACTTTTCCGTCGATTCCTTGCTTGCGGCAGAAATAGCGTCGCCTTCGGGGCCGGGGTGGGGCAGAAGCATGGCGCGGCGGTAGTAGTCCAGCTCGCGGATCGACTCCTTGATATCTGCAAGAGCTCGGTGAGCGAGACCCTTTTCTGGAGCGCCCTTGAGAACCTGGGGGTACCAGCGGCGGGCAAGTTCCTTGAAGGAAGACACATCAATCATGCGGTAGTGCAGGTGCTGGTCGAGCTCTGGCATGTAGCGGTGGATGAACTTGCGGTCGGAGGCAATCGAGTTGCCTGCCAGTGGGGCGGTGCGCGGCTCGGGAACCCACTGACGGATGTAGTCCAAAACAGCCTGTTCGGCGTCGGCGACATTAGTCTTGCTGTCGCGAATTTCCTGATCCAGGCCGGACTTCGCATGCATCTTGGTGACGAAATCATCCATCTGCGCCAATTCCGTCTCGGACGCGTGCACGACGATGTCCACGCCTTCCCCGAGGACGTTGAGGTTGGCATCGGTGACGAGAGCCGCGATTTCGACAATGACGTGGCGCTCGGGTTCGAGGCCCGTCATCTCACAGTCAATCCACACGATGCGGTCGAGCTCAGGGGAGAGCTGGAGGTTGGGATCGGGCTGAGCCATGATTTCACCTTTCGCTGAGATTCGGCATGATTCTGCAGTGCGCCTTATTTTGTGCCCGGACTGGGCTGTGGGGCACACGCTGACTACGCCCAGCTTAGCGATGTGGATTGTGCTGTGGTCGGGCGTGTGGATTGCCGTGTGGTTTGTGGAGCGAATTGTGGGGGAAACGAAATTAACTGGAAAGTAAGATCTTAGAATTGGACAACGGGGCATGAACTAAATCGACCTATTTGCCTGATAAAATTACTTCTGAGTTCGGATTCCAACGGGAGAAATAGTTACATGGATGAGACGAGGCGTGTTGGCGACGCTGCTCAAAGCACCACCGCGGCACAGAAACCATCCGTCGATGATGTCATCATTGCCGCTGCGCGCGAAAGCGTAATGACTGTGGGCTTGCGTAGGACTTCGATTGCAGAAATTGCTCGCAAGGCAGGAGTTTCGCGTCCGACCGTATATCGTCGATACGCTGACATTGGTGAGCTTCTGGGGGAAGTGACCAACCGCGAAATCCTGCACATGCTTGAGGGGCTCCGCTATGTCCCTGGCGATTCGCGCGCTCGCATGTTGCTGCGTATTCGAATCGTCGTTCAACGCATCATCGAAAGTGACTTTTTCCCTGGCCTGGTCAAGACAGATCCCGACCGTGTCTTAGAAGCGCTCACTGGAGAGATGAGCGATACACAGCTGGAAATTGTGGAGAAATTCATTCTCCCCGGTGTCCGTCACGGGCAGGAAGACGGCACTATTCGCGAGCACGATCCATATCTGCTGGCGCGCAACATTTATCGTCTGATTCAGACGATGGTGCTGGTGTGGCGCCCGGATGGCAAGGACGCGACGCTAGACAAGGAATCTGTCGAAGAGGTCGTCGACATGGTTGACCGCTACTTGCGCCCGGATCCTGCGGATAACAAGAAGAACTAAGAAGTAAAAACCCGCCTGACACTGGTATAGAACCAGGCCAGGCGGGTTATTTTTGCGCCCCCAGAAGGATTCGAACCCACTCCTGAATACGCCCTGACCAGCAGAAACACGCGCAAAAACCGGCAAACCGCTGCATTTCCGCTGCATTAAATCACGCCACGCAGCTGCTCATCCATCACGT